>DAIEML010000024.1 GCA_027349615.1 Ignavibacteriales bacterium
AAAACATTTAACAGTGGTAATAAGCGATGCTGATAAATATATGGATAAAAGTAAAGAAGAAATTTATCAGATCGTTTTCGCTGAGCTGGAAAAATATCTTTACATAAAAGATGAAATGATTTCTTCATACAAAATCATTAAAGAAAAAAGAGCAACGTTTATTCCTTCCAAAGAAATCTTGTTTAATCGCCCGGATTCGAAAACTGAATTCAAAAATTTGTTTCTTGCCGGAGATGGGATAAATACAAACTTGCCGTCAACAATTGAAAGCGCAGTGAAAAGCGGTAGAGCAGCGGCTGACTTGATAATCAATTCTCTTGAAAGTTGAATATATTTTAACTACTAAATTATTGGAGTAATGAAATCCTAAAATTTTTTTTTCAAGGAAAATTACATTACTCCTTAATTCCATTATTCCAACTTTTACAAACCTTCTCGATCAATTAAATAAACAAGCGTAGCAATCGCCGCTGAGCCAAGTTCGAATTCTCTCGGATAAATAATTGAATATTGATCGTTATCCGAATGATGATAATCAAAATATCTTTGCTCATCCGGAACATAACCGATTAATGCTTTTGCATTTTTAATTTGTCCAACGTCTTCGCCGCTTCCGCCTTTGCGTACCCAATCTATTCCTGTTCTCTGAAGTATTGGCAGCCAGGTTTTTACTTTTGAAATTATTGTTGAATCAGAAGTAAATGAAAATCCTCTCGGTGCTCCGCTGCCGGCATCGGCTTCAATCGCGGCAAGTTGAATTTCTTTTGCAGTGTCGGCATATTTTTCATAAGCAATTCCGCCGCGTGTTCCATTTTCTTCGTTGATGTAAAAAATGCATCTCAAAGTTTTTTTAGGTTTAATTCCGAGTCGCTTAAATAAATCCAAAACTTCCAACGATTGAATTACACCTGTTCCATCGTCGTTTGCACCAACACCTTTGTCCCAACTGTCAAGGTGCCCGCCGATTGCAATAATTTCATTTGGATTTTCTGTCCCTTTAAGTTCTCCAATTACATTAAACGATTTTGCATCAGGCAAAGTTTTGCAATTCATCTTTAGATTTACTTTTAATGATGGATCTTCTTTCAAAGCTTTACTCAAGAAGTCAGCATCTTCATAACCAAGTGCAGCGGCAGGAATTTTTTTGATTGAGTCAGCGTAAATTGTTACACCGGTATGCGGAACGTTATCAAACTTTGTAGTAATTGAACGAATCAAAACAGCAACTGCGCCATAGCTCGCAGCGCGTGAGGGTCCAAATAATCTTTGATCGACAGCTCCACCGTAACCAGCAAAAGTGTTAAGCAATCCAGCATCAAGCGGGCGACTGAAAAAAACAATTTTGCCTTTTACCTTATCTTTTAATGAATCAAGTTCTTTGAAATTCTTTACTTCAATTACACCAGCAGTTATTCCTGATTTTGGAGTGCCAATGCTTCCGCCTAAATCTGCAATTATTAATTTTCTATTTTTAATTTTTTTTGAATCAACAATTTTTGCTTCTTCAATATTGCCTCTTACCCAGTGCGGAACCATGACAGGCTGCAGCCAGACTTTATCAAAGCCAAGGCTTTCCATTTTTTGTTTTGCCCACTTAATTGCCTTCAATGAATTTTCAGAGCCGCTCAACCTTGGTCCAATTTTACAAAGTTCTCCTAAAATTTTATAACCTTTTCTTTCAGTAAGAGCAGTTCGAACAAAATTATCGGCAGTATTAATAAAAGTTTTTTCATTTGGACTTACCTGAGCTGAGATTTTATCGGGTATATTTATAATTATATATACCGCCAAAATGGTAAGGATAAATTTTTTCAATGAGATCTCCTTAAATATTTGTGAAAGCAATATTTTGATTTTTAATAATTAAAGTTCTGATTAAACCATTATGGTATTTTTTGATTCTAACGAATGAAAAAATTTTTATTTTCTGTTTATAATTTTTACAAAGAACAGTATGAATATAAAATATTATTTCTGAAAAATATTTACTTATAATGTAAATTATTATTTGTCCTATGCATAATATATGGATACTAAATTTTGACTTTGATAAAATTAGATAAAATAAACATTGATTGTTATAAAGGATGTAACTAAATTCTACAAGTATTTATTTAATAATATTATGAATACGGTATATTTATAAATTTATATAAGGAGGAATGTACAAGGGGAAACAAATCTTTTAATTTTTCACTTAAAAATAGTTACTATGGTTTTTAATATAGTTACTGTTTTGAGAAATATAAAATCAAATTAATTAATTATTTTTTAACAACATATATTTAGAGGGGATCATAATGAGCAATGATCATATGACACTCACCGAAACTTCGAAACTGCTACTCCATGATAAGGAGTATGAACTACCTACAATTACCGGATCTGAAGGTGAAGTAGGAATAGATATTACACAATTAAGAAACAAAAGCGGTGCTATTACTTTTGATAGCGGTTATGGAAATACCGGCTCATGCGAAAGTGCTATAACCTTTATTGATGGTGAAAAAGGAATACTTCGTTACCGCGGTTATCCGATAGAAGAGCTTGCTGAAAAATCAAACTTTGTTGAAGTAAGCTATCTTTTAATTTTCGGACATTTACCTAACAAAGCAGAATTGGAAAGATTTCATTTCGATCTAACGCATCATAGTTTAATTCATGAAGACATGAAAAAATTCTTTGAAGGTTTCCCGCCAACGGCTCATCCGATGGGAATATTATCAGCTATGGTCAGTTCTTTATCTGCATTTTATCCTGAAGCGGGCTATAATGCTGATATTAAATTGAATATTGTTAGACTGCTTGCAAAGTTGAAAACAATTGCTGCTTTTTCTTATAAAAAATCAATAGGGCAGCCATATGTATATCCCAGAAACGATTTAAGTTACGCTGCCGATATGCTTCACATGATGTTTGCTGTTCCTTCTGAATCATTTGAAGTTCCCAAAGTTGTTGCAGAGGCATTAGATCTTCTTTTAATTCTTCATGCAGATCACGAACAAAATTGCAGCACATCAACTGTAAGAATGGTTGGAAGCAGTGAAGCAAATTTATTTGCTTCAATATCTGCTGGAATTTGTGCTTTATGGGGACCATTGCATGGTGGTGCAAATCAGCAGGTAATTGAAATGCTGGAAAAAATTAAGAATGATGGAAGCGATTTCAAAAAGTATATCAATTTGGCAAAAGATAAAGAATCCAAGTTCAAATTGATGGGTTTTGGACATAGAGTTTATAAGAACTTTGATCCACGCGCTCAAATACTTAAAAAATCTGCTGATAAGGTTCTCAATCAACTTGGTGTTAACGACCCATTGTTAGATATTGCAAAGAATCTTGAGGAGATTGCTCTTAAAGATCCTTTCTTTATCGAAAGAAAATTATATCCAAATGTAGATTTTTATAGCGGAATAATTTATCGGGCAATGGGAATTCCAACAAACATGTTTACAGTTATGTTTGCTCTTGGTAGATTGCCTGGCTGGATAGCTCAATGGAAAGAAATGAGAGAAACTCCGGGTGCTAGAATTTATCGCCCAAGGCAAATTTATACTGGTGAAACAAAACGTTCTTATGTTTCAACCGACAAAAGAAAATAATATTTGAAAATTATTTTTTTAACGTGCAGTTACTTTTTAATTAAAATATGACTGCACGTTTTTTTATTTAAATTATCCTAATTCAATTAAAATATTGTTACAATGCAAGAACAATCAAAATATTATATTTCTAAACTGCAACTTATGCCTCATCCGGAAGGCGGATATTTTAAAGAAGTTTATCGATCAGACGAAATAATCATGTCAGAAAATCTTCCCAAAAGATTTACTTCAAATAGAAATTATTCAACTTCAATTTATTTTTTATTAGATGGTGAGCAAAAGTCAAATTTTCATAGATTGAAATCTGATGAGATTTGGCATTTTTATGAAGGAAGTTCAATTAAAATTTTTGTAATTGATGTATTAGGAAATTTATCTGAATATTTACTAGGAAAAAATTTGGATGAAGGTGGAAAGTTCCAGTTAGTTATAAAACGAAACAATTGGTTTGCTGCAGAATTGAAAGAAGAAAATTCATATAGTTTGATAGGCTGTACTGTTTCGCCAGGTTTTAATTATGAAGATTTTGAATTAGCAGATCGTAATAATTTACAAAAACAATTCCCGCAGCATGAAGAAATAATTAAAAAGTTCACTAAATTTAGAAAGTAAATTTTTTAGTTCTTACTCCACAGAAAAAATCGAAAGTAAATAAAAAATAAGTGATAAAAATTTACCTTATAAGGAATATTCAATAATTATAAATTAGATCCGTTGTTTCAATTATTTATAGTTATTGATATTAGTTATGGAATTATATAATTTTTTCGACAAAAATTTTAGGAGGAAGAATATAGATACTTTTTACAATAATTATTGTTTATAATATTTCCATCAGGGAATCCATATTAATCGTAAAATATTAAAATTAAGTTGGGAGATTGCCCGAGTAATTGTTTTTGCTGTAATTTTATTTTACGCAGCAATAAATGTTGGTTTCCTTCCACCAATTAATCCTCAAATAAACCGGAGCATTTGGGTTGATGCTCTTTTCAAATATTATCATCATTTAGACGAACAACAAGAAAATTATAGTTTTAAAGACGATAAAAAAACGGATTTAATTTCTTCAAATAAAAATGGATTTATATTAAAATCAGCTGGAACAGAGCAGGCGGATTCTCTAAAAGATATCAAGAATTTAACAAAAACAATTCCACTTGCTGCCGATACTTCAAGAACTGATTCGTTAACTGCTTTAAGAGACACAACAAAATTAGATTCAATGGCTATTGACTCAACTGCCAGAATAAAATATTTTAAATATAATCGAGAAGATGTTCCATACGTTCAATTAAATCTGCAAAATGAATCAAGTTTTTTTGCTCAGCCGTCTGGAAGTGTAGTTACAAAAACAATATCAATTGACTCAACAGGCAAATTTGTTGAAATAAAAGAATCAGTTGGAGGAAAGCAGACTAAAATTCTTTTGCGAATGCCGATTGATGAATATCTTAAATTAAAGCTTGCTCTTAATGATGAACAACTTTGGAATCAACTGGCAGGAGGTTATGAACTAAAAAGTTCAAAGAAAGAACTTGGCCAATTAATTAAAGATATCACAAATTTAGAAATTCCATTACCTAGTGTCGGCGTCTTAAGTATTTTTGGTAAACCCAAAATCAGTTTGCGGATTGGAGGTGCTGTTGATATTCATGGCGCCTGGAGAAATGAAACGACTCAAGGTGTAACTGCTTCACTTTTGGGCAATACAAGAAATGAACCGGACTTTAAACAGCAAGTTCAAATAAATGTAAATGGAACGATTGGCGATAAATTAAATATTGCTGCTGATTGGAATACTGAGCGAACATTTGAATATCAAAATCAACTTCATATTAAGTATACTGGTTATGAAGATGAAATTGTACAGAGCGTTGAAGCAGGCAACGTGTCAATGCAGGCTTCACCTCTTGTTGGCGGAAGTGAAGCTTTATTTGGTATTAAAGCTGAATTAAAGCTTGGTCCTTTATCGCTTACAACTTTAGCAAGCCAGAAAAAAGGAGAGATAAAAGAAGTTTCAGTAAATAGCGGTGCAACTTCCCAAACTTTTTCTATTCGAGCATATAATTATGCTACAAATAATTTCTTTATAGATACATTATATGCTAGTACTGATCCTAGCTTAAACTTATTTAATAATTATTATGGAAATCCAGTCCCATCGGCTAGTCCACAATATAACGTTAATTATATTGAAGTTTGGAAATCTGTAAATACACAAACGATTGATAAATCAAAAGAAAGACAGGTAAATGCTTTTATTAATTTACCTGGAGTAACTAAATCTGGTGATCCAACATTGACCTATCCTGGTAATTGGAGCAGTGATACAGTTAATCCTATTCCTGGGCAAATTGAAACCGGAAGGTTTGTTCTTCTTCAGCCTGATGTAGATTATACAGTTCATCCAGAGACTGGATACATAACTTTTAATACTCAAATTCAAGATAATGATGCCATTGCAGTGTCTTATGTTTTACAAGGTACTACAGAGAGAGAATATTTCGGAGAATCATTAACTGCTGCTGGTGCAATTACAAGCGCTGATTCAACTAGAAGGTTGGTTCTGAAATTAATTAAACCTGCTTATCTAAAACCTCAATTTCCGCAGGCATGGAAACTTTTATTGAAAAATATTTATCCGGTTGGTGGAACAAATATTAAGCAAGATGGTTTTGATCTTCAAGTAAAATACGAAGTGCCTGGTGCTGACCCAGTTACTGTTTATCCGAATGATGGTAAGCAAGTTCAATTACTAAATGCATTTGGTTTAGATAGATATGATGCCAGTGGCAACGCAAATCCTGATGGAATTTTTGATTGGAAACCGCAATTAACAGTCTTACCAACTGCCGGCGAAATTATTTTCCCAACACTGGAACCATTTGGTAAAAATATTCCTACTAGTTTACCGGATTCTTTAGCTTATCAAGATGTTTACGATACAACTCAAAATGGTGCTCAACAGGATAAAATTCATGATAAATGGGAAATTACTGGTAAATATTCTGGCGAAGCTACTTCTGTTTATCAACTTGGCTTTAATGTGGTTGAAAATTCAGTAAGAGTAACTTTAAATGGTAGAGAATTAGCTGTAAATACGGACTACACTGTTGATTATAATATTGGCCAACTTACTATTTTAAATCGCGATGCATTAGTTCCCGGTGCAGATTTAAAAATTACTTATGAGCAAAATGATTTATTCACTCTTGCATCTAAAACTCTTCTTGGCTTACGTGGAATTGTTAACATTTCCGATAAAACTAAATTAGGATTTTCTTTACTAAATCTTAACCAGCAAACTTTAAGCGATAAAGTAAGAATTGGTGAAGAACCTTTGAGCAACACTATAATGGGTGTTGATTTTAATACCGGCAGTGATCTGCCATTTTTAACAACTGCATTAGATCATGTAATTTCTACTAAGCAAATGTCTAGCTTTTCTCTAGCTGGAGAATTTGCTTATATGAAACCAAATCCAAATACTAAGACAAGCACAATTCCTGACGATAACGGTCAGAGTATTGCTTATATTGATGATTTTGAAGGCGCAAAAAAATTAATTCCTATTGGTGTTTCTTATACTTCTTGGAAAGATTTAAGTGCGCCGGATTCTCTTGCTGCTTTTGCAGATTCAAGTTATAGCCCAGGTGAATATTATAAAAATCTAATGAGTTATAAAGGCAAAGCTTGGTGGTATTCAATTACACCTTCAAACGTTTTGGTTCCGCAAATTTGGGGCGACAGAAAAAAAGTTGCCACTCAAGATCAACAGGTTCCTGTTATGGATTTTGTATTTGATCCAGATACTCCGGGTACTTACAATTTAAATCCAAAATTAAAAACAAATCCCAAGGCAAATTGGGGCGGAATGATGAAAGTTCTATCAGGAACAGCTAATGATCTTCAAGCACAAAATATTCAATACATAGAATTTTGGCTTAACGAACAGCAAGTACCTGCAAACGGGAATATTTATATTGATCTTGGAAGAATCAGTGAAGATGTAATTCCAAATAGAGTTTTAGATACTGAAGATAAAAATAATAATGGCGTAATTGATCAAGGTGAAGATGTTGGTATTGATGGAATGAATGATGCTCAAGAAAAAGCTTATGCTAAATCTTTGGGTTATTATACTTGGACTAAAGATGATCCAGCCGGTGATAATTTTGCACTTGGATCTTTAACTTCTAATGACATTTGGAATTATTTCAATATTAATGGAACCGAAAACAACGCTGTAAATTATGATCTTGGAAGAATACCAGATACTGAAGATTTAAATTATAATGGAAACCTTGATCTAATAAATAGTTACTTTAGATACAAAGTTCCATTAGATACAAATGAAATTAAAAAACGAAATTTACTCGCAGGCGGAGGAGATCAATCTTCACAGCTTCAAAATAAATGGTATTTAATAAGAATTCCACTTCAAGATACTTCTTTAACGGTAGGTAATCCATCTTTATCTGATGTTGAATATATTAGAATTTTCACTACCGGTGTTGATTCAATAATGCACTTACGATTGGCGGAATTTAATTTGGTTGGAAACCAATGGCAGCAGGCAATTCCATACGATACTGTAATGTCAGTTTCAGTAATTAATATTGAAGACAATCCTAATTATTACATGCCTCCTGGAATAAGCCAGGAAAGAGATCATAGTCAGCCAGATCAAAATGTTTATTTAAATGAACAATCTATGGATTTAATTCTTAAAGGATTGCAGCCGGGAGAAGATCGTGAAGCAGTAAAATATTTATATCGGCCTCTTGATGTTTTTAATTACAGCGCAATGAAATTTTTCATTCACGGCGATGAAACTCCTGGTGCATCAATTACTGATACTTCCGGCGGTCAATATCCAGCGCAAGTATATTTCAGGTTTGGATCCGATACGAATAACTTTTATGAATATAGACAGCCGGTTCAAAAAGGCTGGAATGATGTAAATATTGTTTTTAACAAGCTTACAGCAATCAAACAAAGCTTAGATTCGGCGCAACAAAAATCTGTATATTATGTTCCAGTGGCAGGTGAACCAGGACATTATTATGGAGTTAAAGGAAATCCATCATTAACATCAGTAAAATTTTTAACTGTTGGAATAGTGAATGTTTCTGATCAAGCAAAATTTTCAAAACCAATTTCCGGCGAAGTTTGGGTTGATGAATTAAGGGTTGTCGGCGCTGATAATCATCCTGGCTGGGCTTATAGTGTAGCAACTTCTTTAAAGCTTGCGGATTTGATGAACATTAATTTTAATATGAGTCAAACAGATCCATATTTTCATAGATTGTCAGATCAATTTGGATCAAGAGTTGATACAAAAAATTGGAGCTTATCGGCCGATATGGATTTAATGAAATTAATTCCTCTTAACTTAACGGGAAGTTCCTTAAGAGTAAGTTACTCGCACACAGAATCCATTGGCAAACCATTGTATCTTCCAGGCACAGATGTTTTAGTTTCTGAAGCTGCCACTCGAGCTGATCAAGATACTACTCCCGGACACATGACTGGAAATCAAATAATTTCTAATTCACAAACTATAAATATTTCCGATTCATGGTCGGCTTCAAATATTGCTTTAAGAATTCCGACATCTTCCTGGATTTTGCAAAACACACTTAATGCGCTTTCGCTTGGGTTTAATTACAATAAAACTTTTAGCCGTAATCCAACTACATTATCTAGTAAGATGTGGGTTTGGAATGCAAATTTGAATTACGGAATAAATTTTAGCCCGGACGATTATTTTTATCCAGCAAACATTCCTATTATTGGAACTTTTCTAAGTTTCCTTAAAGATTATAGAAACTTAAAAATTTATTATGCGCCGCAGAATTTTGCATTTCAATTATCAGCAAGAAGAAACCGTTCCATAACTGTATATAGACAAGTGGGAAGTTCACCTGTTCAAGCAATTCCATCGCATGATTTTTCCACAACTAGAGGATTTAATTTCGGATGGAAAGTTACTGATGGAGGTTTCTTAAATTTAACGACAAATTATAGTGTTCAAGTTAATTCGTCATTGGCATATTTAGAAGCTGATGATAATAACAATTTCATTTCTGAAGGCCAAATATGGAGAGAAATTTTTGCAGGCAATTTCTTTGGAAGAGATTTTCAATATCAACAAAATATGGATTTTCATACCAATCCTAAATTGCCAAGCATTTGGAATATTGACAGGTATTTCAGTCTTTCAGCAAGTTACTCAGTCGGTTATCAATGGAATAATCAATTTAGTCAAAAAGTTAATGGCTTAGATGCCGGAAGAAGCGCTGGATTTACTAATAGATCTCAAGTTGGATTTAGATTAGCTTTAAAATCTATTATGGATCCATTGCTTGCTAACGAAAGTAATAATCAAGCACCGCAGAATCAGAATCAAAATAATTTTGAAAATAACCGTGAAAGAAATTTTAATCAAGGCGCCGAAATTAATAAACTGAATGAAAGTAATCTAAAACCAGTTAAAGATACTACTTCGAAAAATGATTCATTATCAACTAAACTTGCAGCTAAAAAATTTCCAATAAAAAACGCTTTGTTATTTTTAAAAGCTTTTGCAAAAATTATTTTATTTGATTATGAAAATATTAGTATAAATTTTTCTAATGATAATAACGTTTCAAAATCCGCCTTAAAAGCTCAAGGAACTGGATTTGGAAATTTTTGGGGATTTACTTTTAATGAAAATAGCGGACCTTCAAGATTGTTTATGCTTGGTTTAAGTTCGGAAGTTGGATTGAGAACTCCAAACCTTGGAAGTTTGACAGATGTTTTTGCACAAAGAAATAATCTTGATATGCAAACTTCCAGGCCGCTTTGGGAAGGCGCAAAAATAGATTTGTCATGGAAACTTGGCTGGACAATTAATAAAAGCTCAACTTTCCAATCCGATGGAATTGGAAATATAATTTCAACAATTCAGCCGAATGAAACAGGTTCAATTTCCAGATCATTTTTTACATTACCTCCAGTTTTTGTTTTTAGCCTTTTTAAGAGCGGAATAAAAAGAGTGAGTGAACTTTACGATCCAAATTCTCCTGATCCGCAGGGAAGCCTCTCACAAGCATTTATACAAGGCTTTGAATCGCTGCCTTTATTATCAAGATTAAGTTTCTTAAAAGACGTTGCCAATTATATTCCAAGACCAAACTGGACAATTTCTTGGGATGGCCTTGAAAAATATTATCCATTTAAATCTATTGCCGAAAGAGTTTCACTAGATCATACTTATTCATCAACTTATACCGAAGGATGGCAAATAAGCACTGATGGAAAAAGAATGGTTCAAACTCAAAGAATAGATTATGGATTTCAACCATTGGTTGGTTTGAATATGACCTTTGCAAAACTTTGGGACGGAAATTTAAGCGGAAGTATTAAATATTCGGTAAGAGAAAGCTTTGACTTGGGATTAAGCACGCAAAATATTTCTGAATCATATTCAAAAGATATTGGCGTATCTGCTTCGTATTCTAAAACCGGATTTGAAATCCCAATATTTGGATTAGCATTAAAGAATGATATCGAATTTACTTTTTCATATACAAACAGCCAATCAACAACAATTAATTATGATATGAATCATTATGTTGATGGCGGAGTTCCGCAAGATGGAACAAGCAGAATAACAATTGAACCTCGTGTTAAATACACAATAAGTTCAAAAGTAACATTGGCTGTATTTTATACTCGCTCAACCGTTGAGCCAGTCGGAGCTTCAAGAATTCCGCCGACGACTACGAACGAAGCCGGATTAGATGTTCACATTTCTATCCAATAGTCATCTATTTTTAATCACAAACTAATTTTTGTTAATGAAACTGCCGATCGAAAAAATTATATTTATTAGTAGGAACTAAAATGATTAATAAAGAAAATATTCAAAGGGCAAGTGAGAGCGATTTTATGAAAGGGAAAAAAATTCTTTGGGTTGACGATGAAATTGAATTGCTGAGATCGCACATAATTTTTTTATCGGAAAAAGGTTATGAAGTTGATACAGTTACGAACGGCGAAGATGCAGTTTCATTAGTTAATGAAAATGATTATGATTTAATCTTCTTAGATGAAATGATGGCTGGTATTGGCGGGCTTGAAACTCTTGGAAGAATTAAAGATATAAATTCCAACATTCCGGTTGTGATGATTACAAAAAGCGAAGAAGAAACTTTAATGGATGAAGCAATCGGAGGAAAAATTGCTGATTATTTAACCAAGCCCGTAAATCCAAGCCAAGTTCTTCTTGTCTGCAAAAAAATTCTTGAAGGCAAAAAAATATCCGGTCAATATGCTGCAAAAGATTATCTGCAAGACTTCAATGAAATTTCCAGAGCTTTCCTAAATGAAATGGATTTTGCAGAATGGATTGAAATTTATTTAAAGCTGGTTAATTGGGATGTTGAACTTGATTCTCATCCTGAAATAGACCTTCGGCAAACACTTTACGATCAGAAAAAAGAAGGAAATAAAGAATTTTCAAAATTTGTTGAAAGAAATTATCGTCAGTGGATTAGCTCAGTTGGTGATGAATATACTCCTACCTTAACAACTGAGATTGTACCAAAATATGTTTTGCCGCTTTTGGAAGATTCAAAATCATCAATATTCTTTTTTGTAATTGATTGTTTGCGACTTGATCAATGGCTGATAATGGAAAAACATTTACTAGATTTATTTAAAATTGAAAAAGATTATTATTATGCAATTTTACCTACTGCAACTCCTTACGCAAGAAATGCATTATTCAGCGGATTATTTCCTTCGGATATTGAAAAACATTATCCCCAGCTTTGGAGTTCCGGTGATGATGATGAAAAAAGCATGAACAAATATGAAAAAGAACTTCTTCAATTTTTACTGGATAGAAAAAAAATAAAATTAAGAAATGAGCTGAAGTATATAAAAATTATAGATCCGGAAGTTGGCAGAAATTTCGAACAAAATATTTTGTCGTATCAAAACACGCATCTCACGGCTGTGGTTGTAAACTTTTTGGATATGATAGCTCATGGAAGATCTGATTCCGATTTGCTAAAAGAAATTGCACCTGATGAAGCAGCTTATAGATCTTTAACAAACACATGGTACACGCACTCATCATTACTTGCAACATTTCAAGCACTCGCCAAAATGAAAAACGCTAAGATTGTTATAACTACAGATCATGGAAGTATTCGTTCTTTAAGAGGTGCAAAAGTTTTAGGCGACCGCGAAGCATCTTCAAATTTGCGATTTAAGTTCGGAAGAAATCTTAAAGTCGACGATAAACATGCAATTTATATTAAAAATCCTGAAGATTATAAACTTCCGAAGCGCGGGGTAACAATTAATTATATTATTGCTAAGGAAGATTTTTATTTTGTTTATCCAACTGATTACCACAAATACCTAACTTATTACAAAGATACTTTCCAGCATGGCGGAATATCAATGGAAGAAATGATATTGCCTGTAATAACAATGGAACCAAAATAATTTTGGAATATCCTAAGATGAAAATAGTTAATTCCGAAGAGGAAACAGTAAAGCTAGCTTTGAATTTTGCTGAAGATTTAAAGTTTGGCGATGTTGTTGTGTTGAACGGAAATCTTGGTGCTGGAAAAACTTTTTTCGTTAAAAATGTTGTAAAAAAATTTGGGATTGAAAACGTTTCATCTCCAACATTTGCGATAGTAAACGAGTACAACAACAATTTTAAATTTTACCATTTTGATTTTTATAGAATAAACAACGCTGCTGAACTTTTTGATATTGGTTTTTATGATTATTTAAATGATTTGGAAGCAATTAAATTTATTGAATGGGGTAATTTAATTCCTGAAGTAATTCCCAAAAGGCGAATTGAAATAGAAATAAAAATAAAAAGCGATTTTTCGAGAGAATTTAATTTTAATAAATATGAATGAACTTGGACCAATATTATCAATTGAAACATCCGAAAGTATTTGCGGAGCTTGCGTTTATTTTGATGATAAAAAATATTTTGAAGCTATTACAAATCATAAAAACTCACATGCAGAAAAATTATTTGAAACGATTGATTATGTAATTAAAACAGCGCAAATTGAAATTAATCAAATAAATGCAATTGCAGTTTCTGCTGGCCCTGGTTCATTTACCGGTTTGAGAATTGGAATGTCGGCTGCAAAAGGAATTTCTTTTGGTTCATCATTGCCAATAATACCAGTTCCAACTTTTGAAGCATTAGCTTTGCAACTTTCAAACATTCTTGAGGATGGTAAAGAATTTATCATTGCCAACAAGGTAAATTTGGAAGAGATTTATTATGCTAAGTTTCAAATTAAAACTAATAATTATATATTTGCGGATAAATTAAGAATAGTGGATTTCCCTGAATTTCGTAAAATGAGTGACGGTTTAAGTGTATTTGGAAATATTAACCAGGAAAATAATTTAGAAATGAATGAATTAAAGAAAAATATTGCTTCACCTGCGCCAGTTTATGTTGCTAAATGGGCTAAATTATTCGGCAGTGATTCGATGACCTTTAATTACGATTTACTTGAACCAAACTATCTAAAAAATTTTATTATAAAGGAAAGAAAAAATGATTAATAAAATATTACTGATTTTTACTTTTCTTTCGTTGGCCGTTTTTGCACAATCTGTTGGGCCAATCGTTACCATTCCTCAAATAAATTATAATTTTGATTACGTTCCGATCGATTCCAGCCTTGGTCATACTTACATGATTTATAATGGCGGCGGCGGAGTATTAAAATTGTGGGATGTTTCTACAACTTGTAAATGTATTTCCGCAACATTGGATAAGAATACACTTACACCAACTGATTCTGCTAGGCTTGATGTTAGTTATACCAACGTTAAAAATTCACAGGGATTGGATAAATATATTTCCATCAAAACGAATGATCAGAATAATCCTAATGTAAGAATTTATATTACCAGAGTAATTAATAATTCGCCAACTTTATCATCAATGCCGAAAGATTCAATCGGTGGAAATTCATCTGTTTCTCCGGTAATTTATTTCCCGGTTAATGAACATAATTTTGGAAAGATAAAGCAAGGGACAATTGTTAGCTATACTTTTAAATTCTTAAATAAAGGTAATTCAATTTTAAAGATTAAAGATATAACTACATCGTGCGGTTGCACTGCAGCTTTAGTTAAAGACAAAGAGATTGCACCTGGTAAAGAAGGTGAACTTGCGATTCAATTTGATTCTAATGGTAAGATTGGAAAACTTTCAAGAAAGATTACAGTCCTTTCGAACGATCCAAAACAATCGTATAAAGTTTTAACAATTTATGCTGACGTTGAAACTAAATGAAAGATGTTTTAATAAATCTTTATTAGAATAATTTTTTAAAATAAGAATTATTGAAAGAAAAAAAATACAATGGCTTGGTTTAAAAGATCTAAAGAAAATATTTCTCCGGAATCTCAAAAAAAAGATTTACCGGATGGCTTGTGGGAAAAATGTCCAAGCTGCGATGAAATAATTCATAAAAAACAACTTGAAACAAATCTCTGGACTTGCTTGAAATGCGGTTATCATTTTAGAATCGGCAGCAAAGAATATATAGAAATAATTTTAGATAAAGGAACATTTAAAGAAACCGATAAAAAAATGCGATCAGCGGATCCGTTAGAATTTGAAGATACAAAAAAATACAGCGACAGAATTCAAGAGACGATAAAAAAATTAGGAATGTATGATGCAGTACGAACTGGAACCGGAAAATTGAATGGAATGGAGGTAGCATTTGGCTGTATGGATTTCAAATTTATTGGCGGAAGTATGGGATCGGTTGTTGGAGAAAAAATTGCGAGATTAATTGACCGGGCATATAAAAATCAAATTCCGCTTATCATTGTTTCTGCCAGCGGCGGCGCAAGAATGATGGAAGGTGCGTTTTCTTTAATGCAAATGGCAAAAACAAGTGCCCGGTTAGCACGTCTTTCAGAAGCCAAAATTCCCTACATATCAATTATGACTGATCCAACTACCGGCGGAACAACTGCCAGCTATGCAATGCTTGGAGATATTCATATTGCCGAGCCGCAAGCATTAATTGGATTTGCTGGCCCGCGAGTAATTAAACAAACAATTGGTAAAGATTTGCCAAAAGGGTTTCAAAAATCTGAATTCCTTTTAGAACAGGGATTCGTCGATATTATTTCTCCTCGGAAAGATCTTAAAAATAATTTATTTAATGTACTTTCCTTAATGAGTTGAGGATTCGATCAAAACAATTTACAGTATTAAAGAGGTTCATAAACTTTCTTCCAAGCTAAAGTCGAAAGGGAAAACAATAGGCTTGGTGCCTACAATGGGCTTTCTACATGAAGGGCACTTATCACTTGTAAAAAAATCAAAGAAACAAACAGATGTAACTTTCGTTTCCATTTTTGTAAATCCAACTCAATTTGCCCCAAATGAAGATTTTG
>DAIEML010000250.1 GCA_027349615.1 Ignavibacteriales bacterium
TCAACAAAATAATTATTGTGAATTTTAATAAAGACCTTTCCTACATTCCTTTCCGTGAAGACAATGTAAGGGAAATTTATTCGGAAGTAAAAAGCGAATTTGATCCTGTTTATAAAGATTATACATTTTCTATACGGACACTCGGGTATCCGATTGAAAATTTAATTCCGAATTACTATAGAAGCGCTCATTCAAAATACGACTTATCGAGAATTCCGCCTAAAACAATTCGTCCTAATCCTGTTGTGGAAAATGCAAGTAAAAAATTTATTCCGACTAACGGATTGTACAAAAAGAATATTGTTGTTTGGCAAAGCCACGGCTGGTATTATAACAATTCTAAGGACAGATGGGAATGGCAGAGACCAAGATTGTTTCAGAGCGTTGAGGACAAACTGTCCCTTTCGATAGTTGTACCTTATTTAATTCCAATGCTTGAAAAAGCGGGCGCAAACGTCTTTGATCCGAGAGAGAGGGACTATCAAACAAACGAAGTTATTGTTGACAACGATACTCATTCAGATATAAGGCT
>DAIEML010000251.1 GCA_027349615.1 Ignavibacteriales bacterium
TGTTGATCCGGTAGCGCTGATTAAAGGAATTCTGGCATCATGGCTCATCCATTCGCCTACAGTTTTATCGCCCTGAATTAAACAACTTACGCCTTCGGGAACATGATTTTTGGCAAATACTTCAGCAACAATTTTTTGAACAGCTATGCTGCAAAGTGGTGTTTTTTCACTGGGTTTCCAAATGCAGACATTGCCACATACCCATGCTATGGCAGTATTCCAACTCCAAACAGCTACGGGGAAATTAAAAGAGGAGACAATGCCAACTATTCCCAGCGGATGCCATTGTTCATACATGCGGTGGTTAGGGCGTTCACTATGCATGGTTAAACCATATAACTGGCGTGAAAGACCGATGGCAAAATCGCATATATCAATCATTTCCTGTACCTCGCCCATTCCTTCCTGCAGGCTTTTTCCCATTTCATAGCTTACTAATTTGCCTAGATTTTCTTTATTAGCTCTTAAAGCATCGCCCATTTGGCGTACCACATCACCTCTTTTGGGAGCAGGCCAGTTACGCCATGTTTTA
>DAIEML010000252.1 GCA_027349615.1 Ignavibacteriales bacterium
TCCACTTGTAGAAATTTAGATGACGCAAATTTAGTGATCAACCAAACATTAGCGGAACGCCACATCAGTCGTTCTTCCAAAGAAGCAGAAGCATTTAAATCAATTATTTCCGAATATTTCAGTAACAAGTGATATTATGTTTATAGATTATGCAAAAGTATTTATTAAAGCCGGAGACGGCGGTAACGGTGCGGTAGCTTTCCGCCGGGAAAAATATGTTCCTAAAGGCGGACCTGCCGGCGGCAACGGCGGCAACGGCGGTAGCGTAATCTTTAAAGCTGATAGAAATCTTACAACACTTTTAGATTTTCAATATAAACGGAAATATCTTGCGGAAGACGGAGATCCCGGCGGCTCTTCACTTAAAGATGGAAAAAGCGGAAAAGATATTGTAATCAGAGTGCCGATTGGCACTATTATAAAAGATGAAGATGCCGATGAAATAATTTTTGATCTTGATGCTGATGGAAAAGAATTTGTTGCAGTCAAAGGTGGCAAGGGCGGTAGAGGAAATAGTAACTTTGCAACAC
>DAIEML010000253.1 GCA_027349615.1 Ignavibacteriales bacterium
ATTGAGAATTCATAATTGCGAATTGAGAATAAAAATGAATGCTGATGGCTGAACGCCGACAGCAAATAAATTGGAGAATGAATGTTAGCAATTAAAAATCTTCACGCGAATGTTGAAGGAAAAGAAATTCTTAAAGGGATCAATCTTTTAATCAAAACCGGCGAAGTGCATGCAATCATGGGTCCGAACGGTTCAGGCAAAAGCACATTGGCAAATGTATTAGCCGGAAATTCAAGCTACGAAGTAACCGAAGGCGAAGTTTTTTTTGATGGGAAGAATATTCTGGAAATGAATCCCGAAACGCGAGCGCGCGAAGGAATGTTTTTGGCATTTCAATATCCGATTGAGATTGCAGGCATAAGCAATGCAACATTTTTGAAGACAGCTCTCAATGAAATCAGAAAATACAAAGGTGAGTCTGAACTAACTCCCAAAGAATTTTTAGAAAGAATAAAAGAGAAAGCAAAAATTCTCGGTTTAGATGAGACGCTGATTAGTCGATATGTGAATGTTGGATTTTCCGGCGGTG
>DAIEML010000254.1 GCA_027349615.1 Ignavibacteriales bacterium
TCATGTGTAACCAAAAGAGCGGCATGATACTGTTCGCCTCTTAAGTTGTTTTTTTGTGCTACGAATTCCTTTAGCTTGATGAGAAACAAATTTGAAATTGCGGAATCAATACCGGAAGTTGGCTCATCTAAAATTATAATTTGAGGATGAGCAAGCAGAGCAAGCACAAAGCTTATTCGCTGCGCCATTCCGCCGCTTACTTCATAAGGATAAAGTGAGAATAATTTATGAGGGGCGGGCAGGATAAAATATTCCAGTAAATCATCTGCTTCGGAGATATCCTTCGCAATCCTTCGGAAGTAATAATCAAATTTCATTAAATGATCAAAGCTATTTATGGAATCCTGGAAGACGTATTTTATTTTATTCCTTCTTATATCAAGCAGAGATGAGTAATTTAACGATAAAATATCTTCTTTATCGAAAACAACAGTGCCTTCAACAGAATAAAATCTACTATCAAGCAAACCAGTTAAAGATTTAATCAGAGTAGATTTCCCCGTTCCGTTTGACCCAAGGATCGTAGAA
>DAIEML010000255.1 GCA_027349615.1 Ignavibacteriales bacterium
TCCCAGACGAGTTGTCCGAGAGGGTGCCTTTGATGAGGAGGTGGGTACCCTACCCGAGCAGATCATCACACAAGCACCAGACGCTGCGGGTGCGAAGCATGATAGGCGGTGTCCATCCTGATCAGGTAAAATTTTAATTTTAGTTATTTAATTAATATATTTTATTTGTTGAAATATGCATGTTTTAATTATTTGTTGTGTGCATTTTAATTGTTCATCATGCATTTTAATTAATTAATTTAATTTAATACTTTTTAATTATTTAATTCAATTAATTCAACTTGTGGATTTTAATTATTCAATTCATGCATTTTAGTTATTTAATTGCATGCATTTTAAATTGTTTAATTTCATAGATTTTAATTATTTATCTTGTGCATTTTAAATTATTAATTATGTTTTAATTAATGCATTTTAATTATTTCAATTATGTCTTTTATTATTATTAATTATGGACTGATTAATTTTTATTGTGTTTTGCAGGTGTGGATCCATTTGTACCTGCCCCTCTCACGAGGTACTTTCCCA
>DAIEML010000256.1 GCA_027349615.1 Ignavibacteriales bacterium
AAAGAAAATTCTTTCTTATTTTCCAATAAGCAAAATCAATTAAGTATATATGATAAAAAAAATGAATTGGAACTCTCTGAAATTTTTATAGATCAAGAAACAACAAGATTTGAAAATAGATTTTTAACTAAAGATAAAGTAAATAAAATATTTCCAGGAAATATAACAAATAAAATTTTAGATCGTAATAAACAATTGAATGAACTTAAAAATATTTACGCTCAAATATTTTCTAAAAAAAATTCTAAAATTCCTTATGATGAAATTGATACAAATATTAATAAGTTAATGAAATCAAGTTTAAATATTAGGGACTTTCAAAACAAAGTTTTTTATTATTATTTACAATCAAATTTTTCAAAAGAATTTTTAATTGAAAATTTCAAAAATCATTTTCCTAAGAGATCATATTACAGAATAAGAAAAGAATTGCAAAGTATTGATTTTGATAAAATGAAAAAAAATAATATATCTCTTTTTGATGAACTGAAAACAAAATATGAGAATGAAATAATTTTACTTGAAAA
>DAIEML010000257.1 GCA_027349615.1 Ignavibacteriales bacterium
TTCTAATGCTTTCGATTTCATTAACATAGTAATCGTAGGTTTTTTTTGAGTGGATCAGGTCGCATCCTGTTTTGATAGTCTTAATTGCCTGGCTGTAATTGCCGACTAACGCAAGAGATTTACCAAGAAGTAAATATGCAGCAGAATATTGCGGGTAGTTCTTTATTCCGCTTTGAAGAATTTCTATTGCCTTATCAACATTATTATTTTCAATCTCCGTATTTGCCGCTCGGACAAATAACGGAGACGTTTTATTGTACTCGTATATTAAACTGACTTTTTCATTGAATATTTCAGAAGGCGATTTTGCCACAATATTCTTTCTAAGCCTTTGATAATGAATGTCGAATAGATGTTATTGAGACAAATGAAAATCCAAGGAAAAATAAAATCTGAAATGGTAATGCCGCAAGTTCAAAAAAGTATATTGACGCTGCAATTCCCACTAAGCAGTATACAGCCATAATCAGCTCGACTATTACTGACATTCCAAGTTTCTTGCTTGTGTATTTCTTTCCCATCCAAGA
>DAIEML010000258.1 GCA_027349615.1 Ignavibacteriales bacterium
GAGTAGTTCTATCAAGTGTAGTTCTATTGAAGTAGTCCTATTGGCGTAGTCCTATTGAAGTCCTATTAACCCTTAATATTTCTCGGAGAATTTCTGCAACACTATTAACTGAATTTCTGCAACTTAAATTTTTAAAAATAATTTCTGATTTCCTCTAACCTCAATCCTCTTAAATAAAATATCTAAAAATCTCCATAAATCAAACTCCAACATTATTAATTATTTTTGAGTGAATATTTTGTTGAATTTAAGATCCAAAAATTCAAATATCACTTAGAAAAATACTAGAATTGTATCAAAAATATTTTAAATTTTTGTATTAATTTACTAAACCCTTTTATGAGCAATTCTTGCTAAAATTCTAAGTTGAAACTTTCTCAACTAAATATTTAAAATTCTTTCTCATCCACTATGACCTTGATTCTCTTAAGCAAAATATATGAAGGTCACATCGCTGATTAAATATCTGATTTTTAAATATTTTCACTGATTAAAATATTGGATATTACACCTCTGATAGGTGAAA
>DAIEML010000259.1 GCA_027349615.1 Ignavibacteriales bacterium
CTAAAATAATAAAATACTTAAAATCTTAATATTTTTATAAAATATGAAAAATATAACTGAAAAAATTTACAGAATTAACAATAATTCCCTCTGGGGCGGGCGGACGGGAATGCAGATTTTTTCAAAATGAAAATAATTTTGTCAGATGATTCTTCAAAAATAATTGAAAATAAAAAGAAACTTGAAGAATCTTTAAAAGTGGAAATAATTATCAAAGCAAAAGAAATCTCAATAGAAGGAAATCCCGAAGATGAATTTATTGCTGAAAAAGTTATTGACGCAGTTATTTTTGGATTTTCTATTCCGGTTGCATTATCAATAAAAAGAGAAGATTTTATCTTTGAAATTTTAAATATAAAAAAATTAAAAATTTTTTTATTTTGAAGAAAAATATTAAACGAAAAATGCATTTAAAAAATATAGTAAAAATAAAAAAAATTAAAATAAAAAAAAAAAATGTTTATACCACAAAATTATAAATATAAAAAAACATTTAGACCTCGTGTTGATAAAAGATCTAAATC
>DAIEML010000025.1 GCA_027349615.1 Ignavibacteriales bacterium
CTAACAGTATGGGAGTTCTTATCAGCTTCAATGGTTTTGGGAATTGCAAAATTAACAATATCGGCACTATGGATGACTTTTCTCGCTTATGTACTTTTTCAATTCAATATTTTTACTTATTCCGGATTCCATAACATTTGTAATAGTTTCCGCAACTAATTTATTCTCAATTAAAAATTCTTCAACAGAATATCCAAGGAAATCATTGATTCTAAAATTTGAAATGTTTAACGCAGCTTTATTTGTCAATGCTAAAATAATTTTTCCTTCGGATGTTTTAGCCCAAAGAACAGCTGGATCGGGAATTTCTTCAAAGATCTTTTCAAATAACAAGCTTTCTAATTTTTTTTCTATTTGCTGCATTAATTTTTTCTCCACTTTAATAAATCAAATATTTTTAATTGAAAAATATTTGAAATGCCTTTGAATCAATTAATAAATAATAGCTACCAATGTCGATGATCGATTCTTTTTGAACAAATGATTTTATTATTTTATAAGAGGTAAACATAAAACCTTCGCCCCCATTTATATTTAATTTATTAATGTCCACTAACAAATGACATCAACAAAAGCAATTTAGATAAATATAATATATTTCTTTGAAAGATGTTTTTCTAGGATAATTCAATGTGAATGACAAAAATTGATTCTAGTTCTAGTCTGTGTTATTTTTACATCGCTTTTGATGAAAAAATGCGCCCATAGCTCAACTGGATAGAGCATCAGACTTCGGATCTGAGGGTTGAGGGTTCGAATCCTTCTGGGCGTACAAAATCAATTCATAATTATAAATTGAGTGAAACTATTTTTAAATCAAAATGAATTTTATTACTTCAAAGAATTTTGATTTTTAATTTCTGAAATTTATTTACCTCTATGCTTTTCTCCGAAGATTCATACAAATACATGTTTGCAGCACTTCAAGAAGCAGAAAAAGCTCTTCAATATGATGAAGTACCAGTTGGTGCAGTAGTTGTATATAATAATAAAATTATAGGTCGAGGCTACAATCAAATTGAAAAGTTAAAAGACGCAACTGCTCATGCTGAAATGATCGCCATTACCGCAGCTTCAAATAATTTAGAAAAATGGCGATTGAATGAATGCGATATTTATGTAACTCTTGAACCTTGTATAATGTGCACTGGGGCTTTACTCGCGTCAAGAATTAATAAAATATTTTTTGCATCATTTGATTCCAAATTTGGTGCATGCGGTTCGATCTATAACCTTGCTGAAGAAGGAAAATCAAATCATAAAATTGAAGTTTACTCTGGGATTTATGAAGCCGAAAGCAAACATTTGCTGAATTCTTTTTTTACAAAAAAGCGAACTTCAGAATCAAATTCATTTACTTAAATTCAATTTTCTAAAATAAATTGTCAAAAATATTCTGTGATTATTAATTTTTTTAATTTAAGTTTAATTTATAAATAATGAAATTCTTGTTTTCTAATAGTTGATATTAAAGTGGAATTATTTTTAAGTAAAATTCAGATTATTTTATCTTTTGTCATATTTCTCTCATTGCCAATTTTTTCTCAAACTTTAAAAAATGATTTTGATTGGAAATCTTTTCACTTCCTTTTAGGTGAATGGACGGGAGAAGGTTCAGGAGTCCCTGGCCAAGGCATCGGAAGTTTTACATTTGAATTTGATTTACAAAAGAAAATTATAGTCAGAAAAGGTTCTACTAGCTTTTCTTCAACTAAAGATTCAAAAACTTACGTCCATGATGATCTTACTATAATTTATAAAAAATCAGATGGAACAGTTGATGCAATTTATTTTGATAATGAAAGCCATATTATAAGTTATAATTTATATTTATCTGATGACCGGAATGAAGTTACATTTTTAAGCAATTATGCTCCTAATAGTCCAAGATATAGAATTACTTATTCTAAAATCAATAATCAAAAATTAAAAGTGAAATTTGAAATGGCTTCCGCATCAAATCCAGATGCTTTTTCCGTTTATTATTCCGGAACCGTACATCGTAAATAAAATTTACAGAAAAGGTAGAAGTTAAAAACAAGTTACAAACTTGATTAAAACTTTTAATAATAATAATTTTCTCAAAAAAGATTGGAAATAAAATGCGAATTATTTTATTTGGCTCTCCGGGAGTTGGAAAAGGGACACAGGCAAAAATTCTTTCAACAAAATTTAATATACCGCACATTTCTACCGGTGATATTCTACGTCAAGCCGTAAAAGATCAAACTCCTTTGGGAATTCAAGCACAAAATATTTTAAATAAAGGTGAGCTTGTTTCTGATGATATAATGATTGGACTTATTAAAGATACATTACAAAATTCTAAATGTAAAAATGGATTTATTCTAGATGGTTTTCCAAGGTCAATAGCTCAAGCATTAGCTTTTGATAAAATCCTAGTTGAATTGAATATCAATAAAGTTTTATTACTTACTATTACTGCCGATGAAGATGAATTGGTTAAAAGATTGACAAATAGAAGAGCTTGTAAAAAATGCGGAAACATTTTTACATTAAACGAAATTAATGGCAAAGATGAATGTCCAATTTGCCAAGCGAAAAATAGTTTTTATTTGCGTGAAGATGATTCTGAAAAAGTAATCCGGCATAGAATGGAAGTATTTAAAAATACTACCCGTCCTGTTTTGGATCATTATGAAGAAAAGAATATGGTAATTTATATTAATGGTTCATTAACGGTAGAGGAAGTAACTAAAAATATTATCTCGGCAATTGAAGCAAGAATTGAAAATAAAAATTCTATTTCTGCTTAATTACACCTTTTAGTGCTTTCCCATCTTCTAATTTATAAATTTTCATGGGATATCTTTTCACAATTTCATAATTGTGTGTTGCAAAAAGTACTGCGGTTCCGCGATTATTTATTTTCATTATAATCTCAAGAATTTCGTTTGCAGTTTCTGGATCAAGATTACCTGTCGGCTCATCAGCAAGAATCAAAACTGGTTCATTTACTATTGCTCTTGCAATGGCAACACGTTGCTTCTCACCGCCGGATAATTCATCTGGCATGCTGAAACGTCTGTGAAATAATCCTACATCAGTAAGTGCGTCATTTAATTTTTTCTTTATTTCCTTTTTTGAAATTCCCGTTGCTTCAAGAATAAAAGAAATATTTTCGTAAATATTTCGATCTCTAAATAATTTAAAATCTTGAAAGACTATTCCAAGCTTTCTTCTTAAAAATGGCAATTCTTTCGGTTTAATATTTCTCGAACTGTAACCGGCAACATGCACTTCACCAGTATCAGGCAGAAGATTCATATAAATTAATTGGAGAAGCGTGCTTTTCCCGGAGCCGCTCTTTCCTATTAAAAAACTAAATTCTCCGTTATCTAAACTAATATTTAAATCTGCAAACACTGGTTGTGTTGGATAACTGAAAGCAACATTATTTATTGTTAGCATTTGTATCAATCTTTCCTTAAAATAAATTGAACTCGTTCAGAATCTTTATTGCCTTGTAAATATGTGAAAGCCTTTAGACAATCTAGTACAACAAAACCAGATTTTTCAATTATTTCAAAGTAAGTCTCAAATGGAAATATTTTCTGTCTGTGAATTTCTTTGAATTTTTCACCGCTTGGTAGTTCAATTAAAAATGTGTTCCTATGAATTTTAGTTTCTTGTTTGTATTCGCTTTTCTGATTGAATTTAATTCCTTTAAACTTTCCTTTTCGCTCAGATACTTTGGAATGATTTATACTATTTTTAACCAGGCTAGCATCAAATGTAAAAATACCTTTCTGATCAAGTAAATTGAAAACTTCTGAAAACAAAATTAGAAGTTTCTTTTTGCTTGTCAAATAATTTATACTGTCAAAAGCACTGTAAATCATTCCAAATTTATTTTTGAAAGGCAGACTTGTCATATCGCAGCAAACTTTAATTATATTATTTTGTGAAGCTGTTCTTAACATATTTATTGATAAATCAGTAGCAATAATGTTCGGATAATATTTTTTAAATTGTTTTGAGAGTGAGCAATTTCCTGCTGCAATTTCTAGGACTTTCAAATCTTTTTTAACTTTATCTCGAACAATTGAATTTAAATATTTAGCCCAAACATCATATTCTATTTTTCTCATCAAATATTCATAAAAAAGCGGAAGCTTATCATAAATATTTAACTGTTTATATGAGTTCATTTACGCTTTCTGTTTAATGTAATTTTTTTTGCGTAGTAAAAAGCCTTAATAATACTTGATTCATTTGCAATTCCTTGTCCGGCAATATCGAAAGCTGTACCGTGATCGGGCGAAGTTCTAACAATTGGTAAGCCTGCAGTGAAATTAACTCCTTCACCAAAATTTATAAGCTTAAATGGAATTAAAGTTTGATCATGATACATCCCTAATACAAGATCAAATTTTTTATATAGATGATTAGCAAAAAAAGCATCTGATGAAAATGGACCGTTTAAAATTTTAGAATATTTTTTACTTGAAATAATTGGGACTAATATTTCTTTTTCTTCAAAACCAATTAAGCCATTTTCGCCGGCATGTGGATTTAATCCAAGGACAGCAATTTTAGGTGAAGAAATATTTAAATCATTTTTTATTGAAGAAATAATTACTTCCAACTTTTGAATTATCAAATCATAGGTTAATAATTTAGGAATATTTTTAATTGGTTCATGAATGGTTGCTAATGCCGCATTCATTTTGTTCGAAAGAAACATCATAACAAAATTATTTACTCCGCACCATTTGGCGTACATTTCAGTATGCCCTGGAAATTTATCGCCAGCAAGATTTACTGCATGTTTAGAAATTGGGGCTGTAATTATTGCGTCTGCAAATTTATTATTTATTAATTCAAAAGATTTTTTAATTGAAAGGAAAGCAGCTTTACCAGAATCAATCGTTGCGTATCCGATTTTTTGTTTAACGAAACCAGTATTTAGAATTGTAACATTTGAAACGAAGTTATTTTCATTAAGTTCTGCAATTTTGAATTCAAATTTTGGCTTTATAATTTTTATATTATTATTAAAAACATTTACCGGGCAAATAAAAATAAATTTATTTTTTCTATTAACAGCAATTTTATTTAATGCTTTAATAACTATTTCCGGACCAATGCCGTTAATATCTCCGCATGTAAAAATAAATTTATTCATTTTATTTATTTAAAACGTAATCGCCGGTTCCGTTTTGATCAATAAATTCAAACTCTCTAAAAGGATTTTTATAAATCCATTTTTCTAAGACTTTCCCATATTTGTTTGATGCTCTTTCAATTCTTTGAGGTTTCCCAAATTTTATAAATATTTTACCTCGATCTGTTTCCGATCCATTTTTACCGGATAATGTAGAAAAATTTTTTATCGCAAAATCAGCCCTTAAATAGTATTCATTCATCAAAGGATTAAATTCACTTGATTTATCAGGATCATATTTTTTCCAATAGTCAAAAAGAATTTTTGAATAATCGTTTGTATCAAACTTTAATATAGAATCTACGGTTGATTCTTTTGCAATATATTTTAACAATTTAATCGCTTCTTTAGGTTCTCTTAAAGTGAATGGTTTATTAAACCAAACTACATCTTTAATAAAAGTTGAAGTGACATCAGAATTCATATTCTTTAATATAAATATTCTTAGAATTCCTTCTTTTAACTTACGGCTGAAGTTTTTTAGTATAAAATTTTTAGTTGGTAAAATTTTATTTGAAGAATCTAAAACTATTTTATCATCAGACACCTTTGGAAAAATTCCACTAGTAAACGATTCATGAACTTCACCACTGAAAATAGTATCCTTATTATTCAATAACCTCATATAAATTTCTTTTAAAGATGTATCTATGCATGGAATGATTAAGTTGAATTGATTATCACTAAATGGAATACAATTGTTAAAATTAGTGATATATAATATTGATTTACCGCCATACTTATTTAACTCGTTATCAACTATGTACGGTTCATAAAATGATTTATTTTTTAATATACTTAAATCAACTATAACTGAGAATAATTTTATATCTCTGTTTGAATTTAAATCTGTAATAACTGGATGTAAAATATATTTACCAGGAGGCAAATTGAACTTAACTGCATCTTGGAAATAATTGCTTGATGATGTTGTCTCATCATATTTATCAGTTAGAATTGATTTATCTTCAATATGGCTGATGATATGATTTGATAAAGTATCTGTAACCTCAATTGAAATTCTGAAATTGGCTAAATACTTATTTCCATCCTTTGTAAAAACGAAATGATTGTTTGGAATTCTATATAGATAATAAAACTCACCTATCGAATCTGAATAAACTAAATGCGTTTCATAATATGCATAAGCAGGACGAATCTGACTAAATGATTTTCCTAAAAAACTAGAAATAAAAAATAGAAATAAATATATATTAATCTTCTTCGTCATAACATCCACATAAAAATGCTTTATAACTATAAATATATATGATATTTTCGATTGCTGTCAAATACATTTGCAACTTTAGTTTTTTAAT
Source organism: Ignavibacteriales bacterium (assembly GCA_027349615.1). The sequence goes on from DAIEML010000025.1 coordinate 6,508, forward strand.
TTCCAAAGCGTACTTGAAGAAATATCAATTCAAAAGGATGTAATTCTCCCTAGTACCTAATTATCTAAAATAGAAAAAAGGATTAATGATCAACTAACCTTTGCGTGGAAGTTCGTTGGAGGCGCTGATTAACTATTCATGCTGCTCAAAAATTCCTTATTGTTTTTAGTACCCCGAATTTTATCTAATAGAAAATCCATAGCCTCAACAGGATTAAAATCGCTGAGTATTTTTCTTAAGATCCATACTTTTGCTAATTCATCCTCTTTCATTAGTAAATCTTCTCTTCTAGTGCCAGAGCGATTAACATCAATTGCCGGGAAAATTCTTCTATCGCTTAAATCACGATTCAAGACTAATTCCATATTGCCAGTGCCTTTGAATTCTTCAAAGATAACGTCATCCATTCTACTTCCAGTATCGATTAAAGCAGTTGCTATGATTGTTAAGCTTCCACCGTCTTCGGTATTTCGGGCAGCGCCAAAAAATCTTTTTGGCTTATGTAATGCATTTGCATCAACACCACCGGAAAGAATTCTCCCGCTGTGAGGAACTACGATATTATGTGCACGTGCAAGCCTGGTTATACTATCAAGAAGAATAACAACATCTTATTTTGCTTCAACTAATCTTTTCGCTTTTTCAATAACCATATCAGCTACTTGAACATGGCGTTCGGCAGGTTCATCAAAGGTTGAACTGATCACTTCTCCTTTAACTGATCTTTCCATATCAGTTACTTCTTCCGGACGTTCATCAATTAAAAGAATAATTAGTTTAATTTCCGGATGATTTCTTGTTATTGAATTTGCAATTTTCTGTAGAAGAATTGTTTTACCGCTTTTTGGAGGAGAAACGATTAAGCCTCTTTGACCTTTTCCGATTGGTGAAAGAAGATCTACAATTCTCATTGAGTATTCGCCAGGTGCAGATTCAAGATTAATTCTTCTTGTAGGATAAACAGGAACAAGATTATCGAACAATGTTCTTTCTCTTATTCCTTCTGGTTCAAGTCCATTTACAGCTTCAACTCTTAGAAGTGCAAAAAATCTTTCTCCTTCTTTAGGAGGTCTTACTTGTCCGCTTACAAAGTCTCCGGTACGTAAACTGAATTTTTTAATTTGTGATGGTGAAACATAAATATCATCCGGTGAAGGAAGATAATTATAATCAGACGAACGAAGGAAGCCATAACCATCTGGCAAAACTTCCAAAACGCCTTTAGAAAAAGTTAAACCATCTTTTGCGGTTTGTGCTTCGAGAATTTTGAAAATGAGTTCTTGCTTTCGCAGATCACTATAGCCGGAAATTCCAAGTTCCTTAGCTATTGCATTTAGCTCAACTATCTTTTTTGATTTGAGCTCCGAGATATCCATTGGCATATTATTAGTCCCAATTTATTTTGTTGATTGATTTTGATTAAAAATTATAATACTTGTTTTCAAAGATTTACCGGATAAGCTTACGCGGTCATTTACTTAATTTTAATTTATGTTTAATTACCATTGAAAGGAACAAGAGGTTTAGTTGAAACATACTGTTATTTGAAAAAAATGTCAAGCAATTTTACTTCTTTCGATAGATGATTTTATTTCACCTAATAAATACATACTTCCTAAAACAACTAAACAATAATCATGGTTTTCATTTTTAAAACTGTCAAAAAACTTTATTGAATCTTTCTCTTGAAATACTTGTAGATTAATTTCATCAGCAATTTTTTGAAGATCATCTATTTTACATGAACGCTCATAATTAATTTCCGTAATATGAATTTCATCAAAATGATCTCTTAATTTTGTTAACATTTCTTTAATTGACTTATCTTTCATAACGCCAAAAAGCAAAACTTTTTTTCGATACTTGGATTTATCTTTCTGAAATTCAAAAAGGAAGTTCTCAATTCCCTCTGGATTATGGGCAGAGTCAAAAATTATATCAGGTGCCTTCGAATAATATTCAAATCTACCTTGTATCCCTGTGTTTTTAATTACATTCTGAATTCCTTTTAATATTGGCCTAAAATCATTTATCAATAAAGTTTTTGAAATAACTAATCCAGCTAATGCTGCATTAAATTTTTGATATTCACCTTTAAGAGGATTTTCCCAATTATCAATTTCAACTTCTTCAGTATATAATTCTACTAATTCATTTTTTACGTTTATATAATCTTCTAGTTTGTACCATGAACTATTAGTTTCATTGCATTTATTTTCGACTACATTTTCTGCATCTAAAGGCAATTTACCTGTAAACACTTTTATATGATTTTTTATTATTGCAGCTTTTTCTTTAGCAATATCAGTTAAAGTATTTCCAAGAATATTAGTGTGTTCAAGACTTATTGACGTGATAATCACTCCCAAAGGCAACAATACATTTGTGGCATCAAGTCTGCCGCCAAGTCCCGTCTCAATTACAGCATAATCTACATTTTGGTCGTAAAAATATTTAAAAGCAAGAGCAGTTGTAACTTCAAAAAATGTTAGCTTATTTTCATCAATATAGTCTGCATAATCAGTAACAAATTTAGCAACGAAATCATTTGGTATCTGCTCACCATTAATTAAAATTCGTTCATTGAATCTTACGAAATGCGGAGATGTATATAAACCAACTTTATAGCCCAATTCAAGTAAAATACTTGCTATAAACGAAGAAGTACTTCCCTTTCCATTTGAACCTGCGATATGAAAAGTTTTTAACCGCTGCTGGGGATTTCCAATTTTTTCAAGAAATTTAGAAATATTTTCAAGTCCTAATTTTATTCCGAAATTATGAAGTGAAAATAATTTATTTAGTGCAGTTTCAACATCCATAATTTTATATTTGATATGATCCTGTCAATTGAGAAATCTTTTCAATTTTATTATTTAGACAATATTGTTCTAATGATTTTAACATTTCAATTGCAGCAGCTGGATTGATAAAATTCAACGTCCCAAGTTGAATTGCTGATGAACCGGCAATCATGAATTCAATTATATCTTTCCAATTCATAATCCCTCCAATGCCGATTATGGCAATATCAACCTTTTGTTTAATCTCTAAAACTTTTGCCAATGCGATTGGTTTAATTGCAGGTCCGGATAAACCGCCGGTAACATTTTTAATTTTTGGTCTTCTAGTATTTATATCAAAAGCAGTTCCAACTAAAGTGTTGATTGCAGAAACAGCGTCACCGCCGGCTTCCTTTACCGTCTTAGCAAATTCAGAAATATAAGAAACATTTGGAGAAAGTTTTATTATTACTGGCTTATTAGTTACAGATTTCACTTTTTCTGTTATCTTACTAACCGCAGAAACATTATTACCAAATTGTAATCCGCCTTCTTTCACATTTGGGCAAGAAACATTTATTTCAAATGCTGATATTGCTTCTTCTTCAGTTAAAATTTTAGTACACTCTACATATTCTTCTACAGAGCTCGCTGCAATATTACAAATTAATGGAACGTCATATTTTTTTAAGAAAGGTATTTTATCTTTTAAAAAAACTTCTACACCAACATTAGCTAAACCAATTGCATTCAACATACCGGAAGGAGTTTCCACAATTCGTTGAGGTGGATTTCCCTTTCTAGGTTTTAAGCTTAAAGATTTTGTAACTATTCCACCAATTTTATTTAAATCTAAAAATTCCGACATTTCAATTCCATATCCAACTGTACCGGAAGCTAACAAAATTGGATTCCTAAATTTCAATGGACCAACTTGTACTGAAAGATCTATGGTATTCATATTATTACATCCCGAACATTAAATACTGGACCATCTTTACAAATCAATAAATATTTATCAGAAATTTTTGTAGACTCTATCGGACAGCCCTGGCAAATTCCAAATCCACATGCCATTGCACCTTCAGTAGAAACTTCGCATTCAAAATTATTACTTAAACTAAATTCTTTTAATGCTCTTAGCATAGCATTTGGGCCGCAAGCAAAGATTTTAATTTTTGTTTTATTCAATAACTCTAAATTCTTATTTAATAATTCAATAACTGTACCTTTAAACCCTAACGACCCATCATCTGTTGAAATCATTATATTATTCATGCCGTGAGTTATTACATCTCTATAAGACTTTCCGCCAATAAATGAAATTACACTTTTTTTATTGATTATCTTTCTTATAAAATAAGGAAAAGGAGCTGCACCTAAGCCGCCAGCAACTATTATAGCAGTTTCATAATCACTATCATAATTAAATCCATTACCTAAAGGTCCAATGATGTCAATTGTATCGCCATAATGTTTGTTTGCTAATATTTTAGTTCCTTCACCAAAAACATTAAACATGAGATAAAAATAATCGCCTTCAACATCGCAAACACTAAAAGGGCGTCTTAATAAAGGATAAATATTCTCAGATACTCGTACATTTAAAAACTGTCCAGGTTTAATCGACATTGCAATTTCCGGACAATGAATTTTTAATAAGAATATTTGATTATCAAGTTCTATTACTTTTTCAACTAAAGCATTAATGATGAACAAGTTTTTTCCTTTTGCTTTTAATTTTTTTTAACGATAAAAACTGGGAACTTGTTAGGTGCACTTTAAGGCAGGTTAATTTTCTGCTCAATTACTTTCTTGTTTTGTGAATGAGAATAATTTTATAAGCCAAAACTAAATAATTTTTTAATAATTTGCGAACTATACAGTTATAATTTTATTTTTTCTTTATTAAGCGATTAAAGGGATTGATTTCGACTTTAGTGGAAGCTCTTACATACTACTATTTATAATTGAAATTTATTTACTCTGACAATCGATATTAAACCTTTTTCCGAAACTATATAAGTTTTATAAATATCTAAATTTTGCTGAAGAATATATTTTCAATAAATCTTACAATATTTTATAAATAGTATAATTCTTTTACTCCTAGTATAATTTTTTTATACCCACCGACTTATATCCTAATTAAAAAAAGCTTTCCTGTTAAAAAATATTAAGTATTCCAATGGTACGTTATTTGGAATTCTTTGAGAAATTAGAAAAAATTTTTTCTTAATAGTTTAATTAACTGCAACATATTATTAGTATAAAAAATTCTCGTATATAATTCTTAATTGGTTTATCAGCTGTGAATTGAAAAAGGTTAAAATTTGAACCGGTATATAAAAGTGAATCAAGAAGAAATTATCAAATTTTTTGAATAATTAATATTTAAGGAAGTTGAGGTAAAACATGAAAAGCAATTACAATCAGTTTAGAACTTTCAATTGGCAGAACCAAAGTGTTAATAACTCAAAATTTAGAGCCAATTTATTATTAGCAATTATTACTCTTTTTATTTTATCTGTATTTATGCAAACAAATGCATCTACAATATCAAGTAAAAGAGATGGTAATTGGAGTGCAACTGGAACTTGGAATGGTGGAATTATTCCAACTTCTGGAGATTCGGTAATAATTAACCTCGGGGATAATGTTATATTGGATAATAACTTTATTTGTTCTGGAATAAATATAATTGGTACTTTAACATTGAATAGCGGGACAGAATTGGATGTTAATGGCGGATTCGATGCAATAGGAACTTTAGCACCTCAAAGTAATAATGCCTATTTAAATGTTAGTGGCAATTTTAGTTTTTCAGGCAATCTTTCAATGGCAGATTATTTAAATGTATATTTTTCCGGAACAGGCGATCAAATTATTAGCAATGTTGGTACTATTTCCTGGCATTCTATCGTAGTTATTAAACCATCTGGCACCCTTTTCTTTAGTGTAACGCCATTAGTTAATTCTACACAATTTATGTCTGGTAATATTAACTATAATGGCGGCGCGCAAGATGTTTTATTTGGGACATATTCTAACGATCTGACTTTATCTGGAACTGGAGTAAAATCTTTTCCAACAGATGTTACAGTAAATGGAGTATTATCATTTGAAGGAACAGCGACAATGAATTTGTTGGGCATTTATACAAAATTAATTTATGGTAGCAATGCAGCACTAAGATATAATACTTCTGATTCACGAACTGCTGGCGTTGAATGGCAAACTCCTTTTGCTGCTTCAGGTGGAATTATTATTGCAAATCAAACTATATCATTAAATGAAAATAAAGAGCTCGGTACAAATGTTCCTCTTACAATTGACGCCGGTGCAACTCTTGATGATGCTGGCTATAAACTTACTACAAATGGACACATAAACAATTTAGGAACGCATTCAGGCCTTGGCAAAATATCATTGCTTGCAGATACAATTTCGGGAAATGGTATTTTCCAAAATTTAGAAATAAATAAATCTGAAGGAGTTGATATCCTTAATGATATAACAGTAAATGGTTCACTTACTCTTTTAAATGGAAATATAAAAACTGGTCTAAATACGATTACATTGGGACCTTCTGCAACATTATCTGGTGAAGGTGTTGGTAGATATATTGTCGGTAAGTTAATAACAACACATTTAGTTAATACTGGCGCTTCTAATTTTGGCGGAATTGGAATTACTATAGATACTGGCGCTGATGATTTAGGAAATGTTATGGTAAAAAGAGTTTCTGGTTCCTCTGGAATAATTACCGTTGGTTCAAATTCTAGTATAGCTCGAAATTGGACAATTACTTCTGACAACCAGCCTCTTTCAGGAAGAACTTTAACATTGTATTGGCAAGGTGATGATGAAAATGGAATTGATCCAACTAGTGTTTTAATATTTCGTAATGATGCTGATGTATGGACACAAGTTGGTGATGTTCAAAATGCTACAACATTTGCTCCACCATTATATGCAGTTTCAGTTACAACAAGCCAATTTTCTCAATGGACAATCGCAGGCTCTACTAATCCATTACCAGTAGAGTTAACATCTTTTACTGCAAATACGGTCAACAATACAGTAAATCTTAAATGGTCAACTGCAACTGAAGTTAAAAATTATGGATTTGAAATTGAAAAAACTTCAAATAATATTTGGGAGAAAATAGGTTTTGTTCAAGGTTCAGGAAATAGCAATTCTACCAAAGAATATTCATTTATTGATAATTCAGTTTCATCTGGAAAATATTCATATCGATTAAAACAAATTGATAATGATGGATCATATAAATATTCTAAAGAAATTGAAATAACAATAAACAAACCTTTAACATTCCAACTTCATCAAAATTATCCGAATCCTTTTAATCCTTCAACGACTATAAGGTATGATGTTCCATCTTCTCAAAAACTTACTATTAAGGTTTATAATTTTATTGGACAAGAAGTTGCAACCTTATTTGAAGGCGTAAAAGAAACTGGCAGCTATGATGTTAAATTTGATGGAAGAAATCTGGCAAGCGGTATTTATTTTGTTAGCTTAAAATCAAATTCATTTTCAAAAAATATAAAAATGATTTTGATGAAATAAAATCTTTGAATTAATTCTTGTTGTGGTCGAATATTATTTATAATATTCCAAATCACTTCGCTAAATCTTCAAGGTCTCGTATGAGACCTTGAAGTTTTTTTTTATCAATCCCTATCTAATAATACTTTCTTTTATAAATAATTTTACTAATCCACATATTAACCCTCCAAATATTTTTCAATATGTTCAATTCAAATATAATCTATATAAATCCCTCCTTCAGATAGTTGCACAATATCAAAAAAGTAAATTTATCTTTATAAAAGATTTGTGAATCACATAAGTAATTAGTTTTGATTTTTATATTTTGGTGAAAATATAATTGAGTTAATAATATTTAGAAAAATGATTATATTAACTTATATTCTAAAATGATTATCGATTTTTTTTATCTTTCAAAAAGATAGTAATATAAATTTCATATAACTACTTTCTCCAAATCTATCAATAATCCTACTTCTCTTTCGATAATCTAATTAAAGATATTCAGGGTAAAAATGATTAGTAATAAGATTCGCAAGACTGTGCAATTTTATGAAAATTCAGAAATTAAGATTACTTTCTTGAGTGTCAGAAAGTTATTGGAAATAATTATTTTTCTTCTATTTTCAGTTAATCTTTTTTCACAGTCTGTAACAAAAGTTTTGGTATCTGGTATTGCAGGCAATACTGCTCACGATACTAATGTTTTAAAGTCCTTTCTTTTAGGCTATTCAAGTTTTGATGGAACTCAATATTCTTCACAGATCGATCTTCACGTTGATAATTCAGCTTATTCTGCAATACAATATGCAAATCAAAATAAATATCAAATAGTAATTAGATCTTACACTGGGCTTAATTCTGCTGTTAATGATACAGCAAAAAATTATCCCAATGTTTTACTTTTTATGCCTGCTGGTTCAAATGGATTTTATTATGTATGTAATCTTGATATTCCAAATTCTGCTGTAGTTTCTACTGGCGCTGGAGTTGATACATTGGCTACCGGTTATAAAGTCGAATTTTTTTCAATCGATCCAATCACAGGTACAAATTTGTCAAGTTTTTCAAATGGTTATATTGCTGGGCAAATTGCATTTCTTGCAAATCGATATAATAAAACAGTTCAGCAAGCTAGAATAATTGCTAGAAATAATTCTTATGTAAAAAATCAATCAACATTTTATGTGCAATATGGTACGATTAATCTTGCACAAGCAATAGCTTCAACTGATTCATCTTTAAATGCTTTGCCAGTTGAGTTAACAAATTTTTCTGCAAGTATTAGCAAAACTAATATCGTCTTAAATTGGTCCACCTCTACTGAGGTTAATAATTATGGTTTTGAAGTTGAACGTTCAAACATTATTAATCATAATTATAATAATTGGATTAAAATTGGTTTTGTAAAAGGATATGGGAACAGTAATTCTCCCAAAAATTATTCATATGTTGATAACTCATGTTCCAACGGTGACTTTATTTATCGTTTAAAACAAATAGATAATAATGGAAATTATAAATATTCTATAGAACTTAAAGTTAGATTAAATAAATCAGAAACTTTCACACTTTATCAAAACTATCCAAATCCATTCAATCCAATAACTACTGTAAAATATGAAGTTTATACTAGAGATCAATTTTCAATTAAAGTTTACAATTTTATTGGCAAGTTAGTTACAACATTGTTTGAAGGAAATAAAGAGCCCGGAAATTACGAAATGAAAATAGATGGCAGTAAACTAGCAAGTGGAATTTATTTTGTCACTTTACGATCAAACACACATTCAAATACTATCAAAATGATTTTGCTTGATTAAACTAAATTTCATTATTTAATAATAATCCACTACTCGAAATCTTTTCCAATTTCTTTTTGATTGTTCGTTTGTCAGTCTGTGTTTTAACAAGTGAGAGTGCCTTCTGGAAATGTTGTTTCGCTTTGTTATTATCAATGCCTGTGTAAAGTTCGCCGAGAAGAGTATAATAGAAATGATAATCAGTCAAGTTTAATTTTTCCGCTTCAATAATCGCTTCTTCTTTCCCGTTTGCTTTTGACAATGCGTAAGTACGGTTAAGAGCAGCAACCGGCGAGTATTCGATCATCAATAACTGATTATATAACTGAAGAATATTTTCCCA
>DAIEML010000260.1 GCA_027349615.1 Ignavibacteriales bacterium
ATTGCCGGTTCAACAATTATGGGAGACGGCACAGTAGTGATGATACTCGATGTTCATCAATTATTTAACAGGCTGGAAAAAGTTTCTTGAGAAATCAAATTACAGTATTGGTAGTAGATGATTCGGCGTTCATGCGCAAATCTCTTTCGATTATGCTCGGCAGCGATCCGGAAATTTCCGTTATCGCCACTGCGCGCAACGGTCAAGAAGGAATCGAGCTGGCTTTGAAACACAAGCCCGACCTCATTACGCTCGATGTTGAAATGCCTGTGATGGATGGACTTACTGCTCTAAAAAAAATAATGAAAGATTGTCCGACTTCGGTTATCATGGTTAGCTCGGTTACAACGGAAGGCGCACAAGCAACGTTGAAAGCGTTGGAACTCGGCGCTGTTGATTTTATTCCGAAAGAAATGTCTTATGTAAGCGTAAACATTTCGAAGATTAAAGAAGATTTAATTTCGAAAGTAAAAGAGATTACCAGGCAGAAATCTCTGAGAGAAAGGCTGAGCAGGCTCAAAG
>DAIEML010000261.1 GCA_027349615.1 Ignavibacteriales bacterium
GTTGTACCTCAACTACCCAATAGGAGTCCTATTGTGAACAAACTCTGCTAAGCCTTCCCAAAGAGGGAACAACAAAAATCAAACAAGTTAATCATACTCCAACTCAAATCCTAACAAGTTTGCGCTTAAGTTGAATTCTAACTCTTAAAGTGATTTAGAAATTCACAACTTCTGATAATTTATTAATTATTTTAAGAAAAATTCTAATAAAATTTTAGGGTTGTTTGAATAAATAACTTGTTTGCAAATAAATACCATGGAAGATATTCATTCTAATCTTCTTTATTTTCATGAGAATTCTCTTGCATCTTTGTAAATATTTTTTGTACAACAACCCATGTCTACTATGATGGGGTCTACTGATTTCTTCAATCAAGAAGAAACGAATGAAGGAATTACTGCTGAAGAAGAACATATATTGCAAAGATTGCAAAGTAAGAAACAGAAGATCGAAAGCCGAAGAGCAAGCATGATACAAAGATCTTCTTCAATTAGAAATCTTTATCCAGTGTTCCAAGATC
>DAIEML010000262.1 GCA_027349615.1 Ignavibacteriales bacterium
ATGGCAGTATTAAAGTTAAATTAAATGGAACAACTGTTGATACCGGTTTGCAATTTCTGGGCTTGATTATGGGTGACCACTCAAAAACCGCAATTAACACGATGTTTAATACAGGTACTATTGCGGGATTTTCATGTAACATCTTTGGCTCAGGTTTTCCGGCAAAATATATTCCTTCTTTCAGTTGGGGTGGAAGTGATGATTTAATTACTTATGAAGCCGACAAAAGCATAGTAACTGCAAAAAAAGTAATGGAACGAAGATTGAAAAAAATGAGTGATGCGGAAGAGAATATCTTCAAGTTTATCTTCTCCGTTACCGAAAAGGAAAGGACGAATAAAGGTTTTAATATCGGATGACACTACTTGAAGAACACAAAATAGAAAATTTATATGAAGGAGTCCGCGGGCTTGCAGTAAAAATCCTAAACCGCGTTGAACGGACCGATGCTTATCTCGAAAAGTTATTAGACAACGAAATGCGTAACAGCGAATTAAGCGGGCAGGATAAGGCTCTGCTT
>DAIEML010000263.1 GCA_027349615.1 Ignavibacteriales bacterium
CCAAATTAAAAATTTTGAATCTATATTTCAAAGTATTATTACAGGTGCTTTAGACATTTTATCAAATCCGATTTTGTATCTAGGAATAGGATTAATAATTTATTTTGTTTTTATAAAAAGTAATTGATATTAATAAAAAATTTTTTTATTATTAAATAGTTCAATGTTAAACTAATTTATGATTGATAATTTTAACGACATTAAACCGATAGGTTTAGAATTTCAACCGACAAAAAAAATAGAAAGCGAAAAATATCTTATGAATCCAATTACATTATCTTGGTTTACAAAACTAGCCGCAAAAATTTTTGAAAATTTATTTAACATTATTTCACCGGAAATAAAAAATGAATTACAAAAATTTTTAAATGATTTATATTTAAAAGCAAAACAAACTTCAAATCCCTTTGACGATTTTGGTGTAAAATTACTTGCAACAATTTTAAACATAACATTAAATGATTAATGAAAATGTCAAATATTATAGATCGAATATTGATAATTTGGAATGCTCTAG
>DAIEML010000264.1 GCA_027349615.1 Ignavibacteriales bacterium
ATTTTCGGAAAAAAGCAGGATAGGACAGATATTTGCAAATATAATTCAAAATGCCGCACAATCCATAGAAAGAAAGGCGCCGCGCGTTAAAAACGGCAAACGTGAGACTGGAATTATAAGGTTCGGTTCAAAAAAGATAAAAAACGGGCCGGATAAAAATTATATTTCCATAAGCGTTTCGGATAAAGGGGAAGGAATGGACGATTTTACCCGTAAAAATGCTTTCAAGCCTCTTTTTACTACTAAAGAAAACGGTTTCGGATTAGGACTGTCCATAGTCCATTCGATAACGGAAAGTTTGGGCGGAGAAGCAAGCATAATAAGCAGGGCAGGAAGGGGAACCTTAATAAGAATAAATATACCGTCTTAATTTAATTTAAAATGGAAAATAAACCTAAAATATTAATAATAGACGACGAAAAGTCCATACTTGAATCGTTAAAAATACTTCTTAAACTGGAAGGATACGATATTTTTACCGTCGAAAGCGTAAGTTCGGCAATAAAACTTATCGACG
>DAIEML010000265.1 GCA_027349615.1 Ignavibacteriales bacterium
GGGAGTAATTTCATCTAAGAATTACCCCCTTGTTCATGTACTCGGTCTGCGCACTCGACCAAAAACATTAATTTATCACTTCTTTTTCTTCTGGTAAGAAAATGCCAATTAATTCATTCTCTCGACAGATTAAATATTTTTTATCTTTGACAGTAGTTGTAACTGGTATAGAATGAGGACTGAGTAATACTACATCTCCAACTTTAACATTTCGTACAAACGGTTTATCGTTTTCATCTTTTTCATCACTTATTCCAACAACGGTTAGATTATACATTTCTCCATCAGCAGATTGTTTAACTGTTTCTGGTAGAACTAATTTGATTTCCCTTCGGGGAATTAAATCTAAAATAACATAATTACTGAATAATTTAATATTTAATGATTCCATTTATTCTCCTAAATCTAAGGTTATTGGCAGCCCACCTAAAGTGCGAAAAGATTCTTTTGATGTTGGGATGGTCGTACCAACTGATTCCTTTTCCAAAGCACTCACTAAAGACGAGGGCATACCT
>DAIEML010000266.1 GCA_027349615.1 Ignavibacteriales bacterium
GGAGGCTCCTTGTTTACAATATTTAATACGGGTTTGTAGTTTTCCCAATCCAAATTTACTTTATTTATACCGAAGAAATATCCGCCCAAAAATGCAATTGCTATTATTAAAATTAATTGAAATTTAAAAAGTCTTGGTTTCATAAAATTATTATACTTTTGTTCTCTCCGTCTAAAAATATTTCTTTATTTTTATTTTTTAAGATTGAAATTCTTATTTATTTATTTTCTAAAATTGAAACTATTTATTTTATTTTATTTTTATTTTATTTCATTTTGTGAGGATGAGCGAATGGAAGTGTAAACGGTTGTTGACAGCGGTGTAAAAGAGAGTTTACGAAATATAGTTTTGTGTTACTATTGTTTAATCTTTTATATTTAATTTATTAGATCATTCAATCCCCAATTCCTTCAGCATATTTAACAGTCCTTGCCTTGACAAACTTGCTTTTTCTGCGGCTTTAGTTTTATTACCGTTAGTCTCTGCTAATAATGAAATAAGATAATCATACTT
>DAIEML010000267.1 GCA_027349615.1 Ignavibacteriales bacterium
CGGAAGGAGAAGCGCCTAATCCCCGGTTATCGTAAGTTATACAGTAATAAGAATTTTGCAGCTCGTTAACTTGAAAATCCCACATGCCGCTTTCGTACGGAAAGCCGTGGATGAATATGATCGGGATGTTTTTAGAATTTCCAATGCTTTGGACTGATATTCCGTTTAAAATAGATTTCATAAACGTATCTTTATTTAATTACAGAATTATTCCAGAAATAAAATTAAGGATTAAATCATGAAAAATAAATTTATGAGTACGTGCGCCTTCCTTTTTATTTTTTCAGCAGGCATATTTGCACAAAATGACACCACGCTAAACGTTTGGATTCCCACCGCCATAACAGGTCTTAACGTCAGCCAGCTTGCTTTAAGTAATTGGACGCAAGGCGGCGAAAATTCTTTAACGTGGACATTAACGGGCAACCTGGGACTGAAATATATTACAAACGAATGGACGTTTAAGAACGGGCTTAAAATCGCTTACGGAAGATCCAAGCTTGGCGGTGAAAA
>DAIEML010000268.1 GCA_027349615.1 Ignavibacteriales bacterium
TTGATTCCTCGCTGACAAAAATTGGCTCAGGTCGAAGCAAGCCGTATCTTATAAATCATAGATAGTTATTGCTTGCAATAACGGGATATTAGAATTTATAAATATTTTATAAATCGAGATTTGGGACTATTTTATAGTTATTGACATAAATAGTTAAATATTTAATAATAAAAACGATAAATTTAAAATAATAATGTGAATAAAGCGGATTATTAAAAATTAAGGCTGTAAAATTAAAAGTTGACAAGATTTATTTATTTTCCCACTCCCGTTTGTATTTGCTGTAGTATGGGTTTAAAATATTATAAAATAAATTAAATCTGTCCCCCTTATCCTCCCTTTATCCTTTATCCTAAAACTAACGGTATTATATAAAAAATATAAAGGGATTAATTGCTGATTTTAGTGTTCTATTAGAAACGGAATATGCATGTAAATGAAAAAAGCGTGGCATAAGAATGTATTATTGGCAATTCTTCAGTTATTTTTTAGCAATAAAATATATAAATAAA
>DAIEML010000269.1 GCA_027349615.1 Ignavibacteriales bacterium
AAAATAAAGGGTTTAATTTTATAGATTTAGACTGCTTAATAGAAAAAAAAGAAGGGGCGGTTATTACGGAAATTTTTAAAAAGAAAGGCGAGAATTATTTCAGAAATCTCGAAACCGAAATTTTAAAGGAATTAGATAAAAATAAATCCGATATATCTAAAATTTTTAAAAAATACACTGATGTAAGTAAAGATAAGGGAAAAGAAAAAGCAGTGAAAACTGTCAACTGCGAAAATTCCATAATGACCGGTAAAGAAAGTAAAAATTGGGTAATTTCTACCGGCGGCGGTATGCCGGCATTTAACGTCAACATGAAACTGCTGAAAAATATCGGAAAGACGATATATCTGAAAGCCGATGCAAAGACTATTTACGAAAGGATAAAATCCGAAACGCACAGACCGGTTTTAGGCGAAAAAGGATTTACTGAAAGAACGGTTTCCGAAAAACTTAAAGAAAGGGAGAAATTTTACGGGCAGGCGGATATGACGATATATACCGACGGTTTAAC
>DAIEML010000026.1 GCA_027349615.1 Ignavibacteriales bacterium
CAGGAATAACTGGAATAACGACAATGAAGATCATTATTATCCCGTGTACTGTAAAAAATTCATTGTAGGCTTGAGGACCAACAATAGTTCCTTGCGGAGTTAATAATTCAAGTCTAATTAAAAATCCTAACGTAACACCAACAGCAAAAAAACTAAGCACAGCTATCATGTACATAATTCCGATCCGTTTATGATCGGTAGACAACAGCCAGCCAAGTAGTCCTTTGTGTTTTCCTTGATATTCAAGAAAACTTTCTTCTTGTCCGTTATGATTTAAAGTTAAAGTCTCACTTGCCATAAAGTCTGCCTTTATTTTCTATTACTTTTCTTAGGATTAGCTTTTTTAATAATTAATAATGATACAACAATTGTAAATATTCCCGTTATAAAGAGTGTGAAAAAAACGATTATATTTCCTTTCTTCAGTCCCGTACAAGTTTGAAGAAGTCCTAATACAGATGGACTTGTTCTTCCTTCCTGAGCGTCTAAAACAGCTATTTGAAATTCCGATGGCAGAATTGCAAAATCACCGCGACTATTATATCCTGGTTGAAGATATTTGCATATCAATCCATCTTTATCGACAAATATTAAAACACCTTTATGAATAATTGTATTTCCTTCGCGATAAAAATGAAATCCAGCAGCATCTGTTAATTTTTTTATCGACAAACTATCGCCAGTTAAAAATTCCCAGCTTGAAGGATCAATCTTTCTACTTATCAATCCAAGCAACTCATTTTTTTTCTGATTCGCTATATTAGGTGTTTCATTATTATCAACACTAATGCTGATTACTTGATAATCTTTACCTGGAATCAAATCAACTTTTCCAATAACATCAGTTATTTCAGTCATTAGCGGAATACAAATTCCGGTACATCTATAATATGCAAAGTCAATTACTGTTGGTTTATTAATAATATTTTTCAATAAAATTCTTTTACCGTTTGAATTTGTAAAATATAAATTAAGCGGAATATGCTCGCCAATATGAGAAATAATTTCAGATGATTGAATCTCATTAGCATTGCTTAGATTGGTGCAAACAAAAAATAAAAGAACTAAAAATATTTTAATTGAAATTTTCATTACAATTTCAATTCATTTATTTGAAACAAACAAAACACATGAAATAATTAGAAAAAAATCCGCGAACAAACTGAACTAGTTAAATATTTTTTACTTTCTTCGGTTTACGTATAAAGAAGAAAAATACTACCGCAACTGAAAATAAAACTCCAACTCCTGATATTTTAAACCAATCAAAAACATAAGATTCATTTTTTGGTTCATAGCTGAAGCAATACCTAGAAATTTCTTCAATTACTGGAAGAACTTCACCTTTTGAAGCTTCAACTATTGCCATCTTGAAGCTGAAAGGCAGAATTCTAAAATCGCCTCTATCTGTAAAACCAGGTTTAAGATAACGACAAATCTTACCATCCGAAGAAACAAATACTAACAAACCTGTATGAAGAAAAGTGTCATCTTCACGTTCATAATTAAAACCAATTGAATTAGCCAATTCGCTAATTGAAAGACTATCACCAGTTAAAAATCTCCACGCAGAATTTGGAATTTCCGACTTAACCAAATTCATCATTTCAACTTTTTTCTTTGCAGCATCTTTAGGAAATTCATCCGGGTTGATGCTTACGGTAATAATGTTAAAATCTTTTCCAGCAACAAGATCAATTTTATTGATAACGTCTGCTACCTCTGTCATTAACGGTGTACAAATACCTGTACATTTGTAATAAGCAAGATCAATAACCGTTGGCTTATTAATCAAATTTCTTAGAGTAACTTCCTTACCATCAGAATCAAAAAACTTCGTATCAAGTGGAATTTTATTTCCAAGCTTTTCTGTTACTCCAATTTTATTTCTAAATTCCGATGCAAATACGGAATTAAGACTGCTGATAAAAAAAATAAAAACAAAAGCCCCGATTAATTTTTTCATTTACGTCTCACTAAGACTATAATAACTTACTCATATAATTATAAAATGTATCCCAATCAGAATCCGAAAGAGAATGTACATTATCATTAAATCCATCCTGGCCTAGCTCGTTAACAATAAGATCAACAAAAACTTTTTCATTATTATGCCATTCATCAGTTGAAGTGAGCATAGTTAAAGCTTTAATTTTATCATCTGCAACTTTATTAAAAATATCAGCACCGCTTCCCGGATCTCCAGAGATTTGTTTTAATACGCTAATTATCTTATCATATTTATCGTGTCCATCTTGCGCGACAAGCACCATAGCATCTTTAATTGGTATTTGTCCGGGATTAGTTTGTCCATGAACTGGTTGTCCAGAACTTTGTCCACCAACTGAAAGTTTATACTTTTGTGCAAGATCTGTTAGATCATCTTTTGAATCTTCCGGAGGGTTTGGGACAAAAGTTTTGCGAATATATTGAGCAAGCGCTAATTTATCTTTAGGTGAGATAACATCAAAAGCAACCATTGCACTTCCCTTTATACCTTCGGAAAGTGTTTTGAATATTCCTGAAATTTTAGGTCCATTTATCCAACCGTTTAAGCTGGTAAAATTTCTAGGTTTGGGTACTAATGAACCTGCGGCAATACCATCACCTTTTCCATCAGCACCATGGCAAGCTACGCAATTTGTTGTGTATATAATTTTGCCTTTTGCTACTAAAGCATCGTTCGGCTGACTCAATGTCATTATATCAGCAGCTGGTGCAGTACTTGGTTTAATCAACGGTAAATCTTGAAAAGTGGTTGTATCAATTGAAGCCGGAGAAATAAGATTGTTTCCAACTTGATTTGATTTGCTTACATAAAATAAACCAATACCAACTCCAACGATCAAAACATAAGGATAAATCAAAGCAAGTATTTTAACCGGATGTTCTTTAAGATTGGTTAACAAACTTTTCTTTCCATTATCATTATTACTCATAATATTCCTTTTTATCCTTAAAAATTAGAGGTGAAATTCCCAACTACGTTTCAGCTTTGGATCACCAATCGCAAGCAAGTTGTGTTTTTTAGCTAACATATTGAACAACACAATAATAATTCCAACTGCCGCGATCAAAAAAGAAAAATCCAACCAGCTAAACGAATAAGTAAATCCATTGTTCACCATATCGGGCATTACAAGCCAATAAGAATCCAAATACTGAACAGCAATAATCCATACCGAAGTGAATATTAAAATCTTTGGATTTGTTTTTGACCTTCGTGAAATTAGCATCAAGAATGGAACGATAAAATGTGTTATCACCAATAAAAGAGAAACCACTTTCCAACCGCCATACCAGCGGTGAGAAAAATAAATAATTTCATCGGGCAAATTGCCGTACCACTGAAGCATATATTGAGCAAAAGCGATGTAAGCCCAGAATACAGTAAATGCGAACATCCAAGTACCAAGACTATAATAATGATCTTTATTTATTTTCGGAGAGAGGTAACCTTTTTCAGCAAGTAATACCGAAGCCAGAGTAACCACAGCAAATCCAACCCAGGCTGCATCAGCAAATAAATAGACTCCAAAAATTGTTGAATACCATTTAGGAGTCATACTCATTAGCCAGTCAAATGATAATATAGAAATGGTAAAAGCAAAAATCGGAATGAACGCTATGGAAAGTTTAATATTTTTAGTAGTCAAACCCTGATCGAGTGTTGTATCTTGCTTTCTAGAATTTTTAATTATCAAATGATAAAACAACCACCAAATTAAAATGACGACAATATCTCTAATAATAAAAAATGGAACATTTAAATAAGTCATCCTAGCTTGCAAAGATTCGTCATGAGCAACTGCTGTAGGATTCATCCAAATAAATAAATTGTGCATGCTGAAGAATAATGGAATTATTAACAAGATTAAATAAGGTACGCTTGAGGCAAAAAATTCACTAATTCTTCTGAACGGAACACTCCAAACGGCACCGGCAGCATATTCCATTGTAACTAGAAAAAGAGAGCCAACACCAATGCACAACAAAAATATAAAGGCAGTCAAATATCCAAATGAAGCTCTTGCCGGATCAGTTAGATAACTAATTATACTAAGTACTACTCCGATAATTAAAAGTAAAAATCCCCAAGTACCAAGATTTTTTGGTAATTCCTTTTTAATGTATTTGGATTCAATTTGAGGCATTACCAGACTCCTTATTAATCTCGTTTATTTCTGTAAAGTCAGATGGCTTGGGATTCTGAGCTCTTTGCAACACTCGAATGTAATTTACAATTGCCCATCTCTCATCTCTTGTCGTTTGATATGCATACGACGGCATTATTCCATTCTGACCATTAATTATAATATTATAAAGCTTACCATCACTAAAACCAATGACTCTTGAAGAATGAAGTGTTGGTCCTGGTGGAAATTGACCTTGCAGTCTACTTTTGCCATCAGCATAGTCTCCATGACACGGACTGCAAAATGTTAAGAATTTTTTTTGTCCCAATTCCAAATTTTGTTTTGTTGGAAGAATTGGATTTGAATAAAATTCATTCGTATCAACAACTCCGGTAAAAGCGTAAGGAATAAAACCACGAGCAACTGTTCCTTTAACTGGCTCTCTCATTTCATGCTTATCATAAAAGAATGTGCTTTCTGCTTGAGCGGAACCTTTATTTTGATTTAACATAAAATCGAATGGTGGCAAGTACATTAATTTATTCAAAGTAACGTAAGTCGAAAGTGAAGTTATAATTGCTACAATTATTAGAAACACAACAAACTTCGGCTGAAAGATCCTAAATTTTTGTTCTTCCGGATTATAAATTATTTCAATGCTTTTTCCGCCGAGCGATTTCAAAAATTCTTTTACTTTGTTTTCATCAAACAGTTTATCTTCGGATTCAATTACTACACCGTATTTATCTGAAGATACATTCTTTATATAATTTGAATCATGCAATGGATGTGAATTGAATGGTAAATTGAAAACAACAGCAATCATTGCAATGAAAGATGAAATGACAGCATTTAGAACAGTAAATTCAAAAGTGATTGGAACAAAAGCCGGAAGAGGAAAATAAGGTTTTCCACCAATAACTAATGGATAATTAACAGCCAAAGTCCACCACATGAAAAATAAAATCGAAGAAGCACCAAAAAATCCAAAGAACAAAGTTACGTAACCAAGCTTTGATGATTTTAGTCCCATCGCCTTATCCATTCCATGAATCGGATAAGGAGTATTTACATCATAATTTTTATAACCGGCCTCATTAACTTTTTTAGCAGCATTAATTATTTCATTGGGAGAATCAAAAAGTGCAGCAATACCAAATATTTTTTTCCCATTAGTCATTATGTTCATCTCCATGATGTGTAGGTTGCGAACCTTTAGTCACAGACTTAATTTCAGCCATCGAAATAACAGGTAAGGTTCTTGCAAAGAGTAAAACTAAAGTAAAAAACAATCCAAAACTTCCAAATAAAATGCCCATGTCAACCAGAGTTGGCTTGTAATAATGCCAGCTTGAAGGTAAAAAGTCTCTGCTTAATGAAGCCACAATAATGACAAAACGTTCAAACCACATTCCAACATTTACTAAAATTACGATAACTAAAGTTACCGGCACTGATCTTCGAATTTTTTTAAACCAGAAAAGCTGCGGGAAAAAAACGTTACAGCTAACCATTATCCAATAACCCCAAGCGTAAGGACCAAAAGCTCTATTTAAAGTTGTAAATAATTCTATAGGCGAACCGCTGTACCAAGCCATAAACCACTCAATGATATAAGCATAGCCAACCATTGATCCAGTCAGCAGAACTATTTTGTTCATCTTTTCAAGAGTATCTAAAGTAATGATATGCTCCATATCAAAAACTTTACGAACAAATATTAGAACCGTGCTTACCATTGCAAATCCGGAAAAAATTGCACCGGCAACAAAGTAAGGAGGAAAAATTGTCGAATGCCATCCCGGAATAATTGCAGCAGCAAAATCCCAACTAACAACTGTGTGAACAGAAAGAACTAGCGGAGTTGCAAGGCCAGCAAGAATCATATAAACTTTTTCGTAATGATGCCATTGACGACTTGAATTTCTCCAGCCTAAACTAAAAACTGAATAAATAGTTTTTCTTATTTTATTTGTTGCTCTGTCTCGAAGAGCAGCAAAATCCGGAATCAAACCGACATACCAAAAAATTAGAGAAACTGTAAAATAAGTTGATACAGCAAAAACGTCCCAAACTAAAGGAGAAATAAAATTCGGCCACATTACATGTTGATTAGGATAAGGAATTAAATAACCAGCAAGCCACGGACGCCCAGTATGAATAATTGGGAATAAACCGGCGCACATTACCGCAAAGATCGTCATGGCTTCAGCAAAACGGGCAATGCCATTTCTCCACTGTTGCCTTAACAAAAATAAAATTGCAGATATAAGTGTTCCAGCATGTCCAATTCCAATCCAGAATACGAAATTAGTAATATCAAATGCCCAAGCAACAGGCTGATTGTTTCCCCACATTCCAATTCCGTAATAAAAAGTTATGCCGACACAAACAGCTCCAATCAATAAGAGGCTTGAAGTAATAGCTAAAACTATTTGGTACTTTCTCGATGGTTTTGTTACCATCGGCTTCACTATTATTTCATCAAGTTCTTTAAGTGGTGGATTGCCTTCTACAACAGCAAGTTCAAGTGAATAATCAGTGGCCACTATGCTTCCTCCATCTCGGTATTTCTTAATTTTGCAAGATAAGCAACATTTGGTTTTGTGTTGAGGTCTTCTAAAACATAATAAGCAAGTTCATGATTTCTGTATTTATAGATATCAGAGTTCTTATCGTTCTCATCGCCGAATTTTATTGCGTTTGTATTGCAAGATTCCTGGCATGCCGTCTTAACATCAGATCCTTTAAATTCTCTGTGCTCATGAATTGCATTGGAACGAGCATCCATTATTCTTTGAATGCAAAATGTACATTTTTCCATTACTCCGCGTGAGCGAACTGTTACTTCCGGATTATTTACTAAACTTAAAAGCTGACTTTGTTGATAATGACTTCTAAACTCATCTCTAAAATTAAAGAAATTAAATCTTCTAACTTTGTAAGGACAGTTGTTCGAACAATATCTAGTTCCAACACAACGATTATAAATCATTTGGTTTAATCCATCTGGGCTGTGTGTTGTTGCAGCAACAGGGCAAACGTTTTCGCATGGTGCGTTATCGCATTGTTGACAAAGCATTAGCTGATTGCTAACTATTGGCTCTTCAATCGTACCGGAATAATATCTATCAACTCTTAGCCACTGCATTTCTCTGCTGACAAGAACTTGTTCTTTTCCTACTATCGGAACATTATTTTCTGCACTGCATGCAATTACACAATCACCGCATCCAATGCATTTATTAAGATCTACAACCATTCCCCATTTTACACCGGGATATGGATGTTCATTATATAATGATTTTTCTTCCCAAGGTTTTGCTGCATTCAAAAAATTTGGATTCATTTTGTATTCAGCAACGGTACCTTCTTGAATAATTTTTCTTTTCTGAGCAATATTTTTTGTAAGCTCATTATCAAATAAATGATGTTCCATTGTTGATGCAAGCTTGTAACTTCCACTTCCTTTGGAAACACTGCTTGCTTTATAAATCCACGGAGAAAAATCTCCTGCTTGAGACATCAAAACGCCGGCGTCAAAACCTACATCAGTTCCAACAATACCAACAACTTTTCGTCCGAAGCCAAGTTCGATTGTAATTGAATTATCAGCAGCACCTGGTTGAACAAACGCTGGTATATTTAATTTTCTATCTCCAACTTTAATAGAAATAAAATCTCCGTCATCAACATTTAAATTTTTTGCGGTTGCTTTCGAAATAGCTGCATAATTGTCCCAGGTAATTTTAGAAATTGGATGAGGAAGTTCAAGCATCCATCCGTTATTCAAAAATCTTCCATCACCTGCTTGGTAACTTTCTCTTAACACAACTACAAAATCAGAAACAGAATTACTAATGATTGGGAGATTATCTCCTGTTGATGTATTAAAATTTCCTATGCTTTGAATTTCTTCGTTAAAAATTACAACTCCGTCATGAAGTGCTGCATTCCAAAATTGAGTGAAATTCATTTTGGATTTTAAACCGGGATAAATATTCTGTTCCCAATTGTTCATTAAATATTTATGATAGATTTGATCATCATAAACTAACGGCTTCCCTTTCAGCCAAGTTAAAAGCACAGCTTCCTTTTGCCTTGTATTTAAAATTGGATCGATAACTGGCTGCTGCATTGAATAAAAACCGGATCGAGTTTTTGCATCACCCCATGATTCAAAATCATGATTTATTGGTAAGGTATAATTTCCAAGTGCAGATGAATCATTTTGACTTCCAACTAAGCTGACAATCGTCGGAACTTTTTTCAGCGCATCTTGATAACCTAAATCTCTTGGAAAATGATACACCGGATTTGAATCATAATGAAGAACCACTGCAACATTTCCGGACTTCATATTATCTACTAAAGAAGTTAATTCCTCAATAGAAGATTTAGGAAGAACGTGAACTTCTGCTGAATCAGTTCTATAAAGTTTTGTATTACCTAACGCTTCATTTAAAAGATTAACCGCAATGTGAATATTTTCCGGCAGTGTTCTTCCTGCATAAACTATTGAAGCGCCTTGATCGTGAATTAAATCTTTAACTAAAAGATTCAATTTGTTTTTTGATAAGGAATATCTTTGAGCAAATGAATTAAGTGAATAATTCTGGTAAGTTTGGCTTCCCGCAGGAATATGTATGCCTTGCTTACTCAATTCATTTAATAAGCTTAACACAAGCTGATACTGGGCATCCGGACGAAGTCTGAATCTATAATCTGCATTCATTCCTGTAACCGACATATTGCCTTCAAAAATATAAAGTCGGTTAAATTTATCAGTTTTATTAAAATCTCTTACTTCAGAAAATAATCTTGCAGTTTCAACTTTGTTTCCTTCAATTCCAAGGAAATCAGTTTCAAGGCCAACAATTATTTTTGCTTCATTCCATTTAATTAAAGGAAAAGCTTCTGATCCATAACATTTTTTCCAAGCTGAATTTCTAGTCTGTTCATTAAATAATTCGTAAGAATAAATTTTTGTGTTAGGATATTTAGCTGAAAAGTCATCTAAAACTTTTTTACTAGTTGGAGAAATAATCGTATTAGCAATTATGGCAATTTGTTTATTCCCGCTATTGTTTAATGCATCAATTATTGGATAATCGACATCTTTCCAAGTAGTTTTGACAAAATCGCTTCCAGATTTTTTCATCGGTTCTTGGAGTCTATCCGGATCATAAAGATTTAAAATACTTGCTTGACATTTGGCGCAAGTTTTTCCTTTGCTAACAGGATGATCTGGATTACCGTCAACTTTTATTGGTCTGCCTTCACGCGTTTTAATCAATATACCGCAGCCATGTGAACATGCTGTACTTGTAGAAGCATAATAAGTTGGATTGCCAACTGTAATTTCTTCTGGCATTTGATTGTAAGGAACAATATTTCCTTTGCTTCTATAATCAGAACAACCAACTCCGGCAAGAGCGGCAGAAGCACCAACAAGCGCAAGAAATTTTCTTCTTGAAATTCCGCTTAACTTTGATGGCTCAAAATCATCTTTCGCTCCTTCGCCAAATTCATGATGACTGGCTTCAATTAAATTTTTATCTTTAAATAATTCTTTGAAACTGCGCCAATAATCTGTATCTAATGATTCCTTTTTTGATGATTGCTCTTCAACTTTTGGTTGAATTTTATCATTAACTTCTGCCATTGTTCTCACCTATTTTTTTTCTGCTGACTGCAGAAGGATTAATTCTAATTTTTATTTTATTCTCACTTATAGATTTATTTTTGTCTAAATTTTTTCCGAAAAATCTGAACGGTAAAGATTTCATTATTATATAACTACCGATCCCAGCTCCAAGAAAATAGAAGAAGTTATTTCTCTTAAGTTTTTTATTAAAAATATTTTGCAGTTCCATTTTTTCTCCAAATTAACGATGACAAGCAAAACAATTGTCTGGACCATGTTTTACATTTTTCAAATAAGGTAAATATTGCTGTGGATTGCGATGGCAATCTAAACATGCAGACATTGAAAAATTGTGAACTTGAGTAATTCGATCCATCTCTCTTACATTCCCATGACAACTTTCACATTTAATTCCGGAATTAACGTGCACACTATGATTGAAATAAACAAAATCCGGAACCTTGTGAACTCTTACCCAAGGCAAAGCTATATTGCTGAAAAAATATTTTCTTAGTTTAATTATTTCTGGCTTATCTTTCCTTGCAATTGAATGGCAATTCATACATGTTGATACTGCTGGCACCATTGCATTTCTTGATTTCTCAACACCGGTGTGGCAGTATTCGCAGTCGATTCTCATTAAACCAGCATGAAGTTTATGTGAAAAATTTATTGGCTGAACTGGTGAGTATCCTATTCCGTTGTCAATTGGTCTTGAAGCAAAATAAGTAATTGTAAAAGCTGCGATGATGACGAATATTGTAATTGGTAAACGAACACGAAGAATGTAATCAAGTAAAGATTTATTCATCATAGACCTTCTAAATAATAACTACACCAAAATGACTTTGGTAATTAATTAATATCATTTATTCCGAAATGAGTAATAACTTTTACTCACTGCGAATCTTTTAATATATTTTTTTGGTAGAAAAAGTGGCGGACTAAAATTATTTCCGCAAGTAAACGTACTTGAATTTTTTAAATTTGTTTTCAAACATAAAAATTCTTCAATAGAAATCAAAAAATTCCTCATAAATTAATTTTAATTTTTAAAAATTTTTTGGGATTATTATCTATGATCAATTTTATCAACATAACCCATTTGCTAAGCATGAGCAATTTTTTTTTTCGAATAATTATGATTGGAACTGGTTGAAAAATTATTTAAATAATTAGATAAACACAGTGATACGTGTCATGATGTGTTTATTATTACCGGAAAGTTATAAAATTAAAAATCGATTTTATGAATTCAAATTTCCAAGGTGATTTAAAAATTATTTCGGATTAGAATTTTGCAAAGCTCTTTTTATAATTGTTACAGGATGTACAACTTCAACATTCACATTAAACTTTTTTGCGCCATATTTTATTTGAGAAATACATCCTGGATTACCAGTCAATACTGTTGTAGCATTTGTCTTACGAATGTTATTCATTTTCCTCTCTAATAATTTCATTGATTCATCATAGTGAACTATGTTATAAATTCCTGCACTTCCACAACACCATGTTGATTCGTCAAGAGTTTTTAATTCTATTCCGGGGATTGCATTTAAAACTTGCCGAGGTTGGTTTACAATTTTTTGCGTGTGGGCTAAATGGCAAGCGTCATGATAAGTAAACGAACCTTCCATTTTATGGAAATTGATTTCTGGTAATATATCCGATAAAAATTCAGAAATATCTTTAATCTTATTTGAAAATATTTTTGCTCTTTCTGAATAAAGCGGATCGTTTTGTAAAACATGTCCGTATTCTTTCATAAAAGCACCGCAGCCTGCAGAGTTGGAGACTAAAAAATCAAAATCGAATTTTTCAAACTCATCAATATTTTTTTTAGCTAGCTTAATTGCCATATCAATATCGCCATTATGCGCATGTAAAGAGCCACAGCAAACTTGATTTTTCGGATTAATAACTTCACATCCGCAAAGATTTAAAACATCAACAGTATCTTTATTTATTTCTGCAAACATTACATCCATAAGACAGCCGGTAAGAAAAGCAATTTTATATTTTATTTCGCCCTTGGGCAATATTTTCTCCGGAATAATATTACTGCTAAAAGTTTTTGAAACTTCAGGGGAAAGATTGTCAACTTCACCGAGTTTTTGCGATACCAATTTGAAGAAGCCAATTGAATGAAGAATTTTTTTTAATCCATAATTTTGATAAAAGAATAGAAGTTTAGAAACAAATTTTAATCTAATTCTTGAAGCAAGAATATTTCTTAGTAAATATTTTTTTATTTTGCTGTTAAATGATTCTCCATATTTTGATTCGTTTATTACTACTCGTGCTGACTCAACCATTGAACCATATTTTACTCCAGCTGGACAAGCAGTTTCGCAGGCTTGACAATCTAAACAGAAATTCATTTCATATATAAAAGTATCAGTAAGTTCTATTTCTGATTTTGCTAATGCATTTATTAATCTGATTCGTCCTCTTGGTGAAGATCTTTCTAGTTTTGTTAAATCATAAGTTGGGCAAGTTGCCAGACACATGCCGCAATGAATACATTGAGAAAGTATATCATCGTCTGGTAAAATTTTTTGCAGTACTGATAAATTAATTTTTTCTGACATGGAAAAATCGTTAATGGTATTTATTGTATCTAAACTTATTGATGAAATTCTTTTATTTGTTCTCTTTTATTTGGCATTGAACCTTCACACCTTGGACTAATTGAAAAAATTTTTCCTGGATTCAAAATATTATTTTCATCAATGGCACTTTTTATTTTTTTCATCATTTCCACACCTGGAATTCCTGCCACTTTTTCCAAGAAATTTTTTTTCGCCAAACCAGTTCCATGTTCTCCAGTAATTGTTCCGCCTAACTTTATAGCTTCATTAAAAATGAAATCGAATGCTTTATGAGCTTTATCTAATTCATTTTTATCGCGTTCATCAGTTAAGCAAGTTGGATGAAGATTGCCATCACCTGCGTGTCCGAAATCGCCAAATGTTACATCAAATTTTTTTGCAGCTTCTGTTACTTTTTCAATCATTATAGGAAGTTCGCTTCGAGGAACAGTAGCATCTTCCAAAATTGTTGTTGGCCTTTTTCTAGCTAAAGCGCTGAAAGCGCTTCGTCTGGCAGTTTTTAAAATATTCGCTTCAGCAGTGCTGGCTGCAACTCGAATAAATGAAGCTCTGTTCTTCTTCATTAAATTTTTTACTGTTTCAGCAGCATCTTGTACTGCACTTCCCTTTCCGTCTATTTCAATTAATAAAATAGCTTCACTATTTTTAGGCAATCCTATCTTCGTATAATCTTCAACGCAATTTATTGTTGTGTTATCTAAAAATTCCATCATGCAAGGAATAATATGGGCTGAAATAATATCAGAAACTGCTTGCGCACTATCTGTTAATTTATCAAAGTAAGCTAAAAGTGTAATTGATTCAGTCGGCGAAGGAATAAGCTTCAATAAAATTTTTGTAATTATTCCAATTGTTCCTTCACTTCCAACAATAAAATCATTTAAATTATAACCAGCAACGTCTTTAACATTTTTACCGCCTGTTTTTAACAAATCTCCGTTTGGCAAAATTAATTCTGTTCCAAGAACATAATTTTTAGTAACACCATATTTTAAACCTCTAAGCCCGCCAGAATTATTTGCCACATTTCCACCGATTGTACAAACATTCATACTTCCTGGATCTGGCGGATAAAATAATCCAAATTTTTCAACTTCATTTTGAAGATTTGCAGTCGTTACTCCAGGTTCAACTGTAACAGTTAGATTTTTTGTATCTATTTCTAAAATTTTATTCCATCTTGTCATAACGACTACAAGAGAATTTTCAACTGGAATTGATCCTCCGCTTAAACCAGTACCCGCACCTCGCGGCACAACATTAAATGGAATTTCATTAGCAAGTTTCATTATTTTTGATATTTGTTCATCACTTTCCGGAAAAACAATTGCCTCTGGAAGCTGATGAAGCACGGCTGTTCCATCGTATGAATAACAAATCCTATCTTCATGCGAATCAGAAAAATTTTTATTTCCAACTATAGCTTTTATTTTTTCTTTTGCTATTCTATCCATAAAGGTTTTTCTCAGCTTAATTTTAATTTGTAATTCTAATTTAACAATATTTTGCTTAAACGGTTTATACATTTTTTAATTAAAATTTCTTTTGATTTTTATTGAACATTTTTTAAAGTTTTTATTAAGAAATATTTAATAAATGTGAATTTGAAAATTTCATTATACAGAAGGGGTCTTTATGCAAAGGAGATCTTTCCGAATTAGAAAAGCAGGTTCATTAAAAAATCTGAAATTAGTAACAGAAAATATTGATAAACCAGGACCAAATGAAGTTTGTATAGAAATCAAAGCTATCGGATTAAATTTTGCAGATATTTTTACAATTTTAGGTTTATATCGAGCAGCACCAAAAGAAGATTTTATTCCAGGATTAGAGTTCTGCGGGGTAATTATTGAAAAAGGAGAAAACGTTACTGAACTTGAGTTAAACGATAATGTAATTGGAGTAGTACGATTTGGCGCCTTTACGACACATTTAAATTTAGATTACAGATACTTGATAAAATTACCAGAAGGTTGGTCATTTGAAGAAGGCGCATCATTTATTGTTCAGGCTTTAACTGCTTACTATGCTCTAAGGCAATTAGGAAATTTATCTTTAAATCAAACTGTATTAATTCATAGCGCTGCTGGCGGCGTTGGAATTTATGCAAATCGTATCGCAAAAAAATTTTCTGCATTTACAATTGGGACAATTGGGAATGTATCTAAAACTGAATTGTTGAAGTCAGAAGGTTATGATGAAATTATAGTTAGAAATAAAAATTTTAAAAAAGAATTGGAACAAAAGTTAAATGGAAGACAACTCGATTTGATCATTGATATGGTGGGAGGAAAATATCAGAAAAAAAGTTTTGATTTGCTTACAACTACCGGAAGACTTGTAGCAGTAGGGCTTTCTCAATTTGTATCGCACAATAATACTCCAAATTATTTGAAGCTCGCAATTCAATATATATTAATGCCGCGATATCATACTTTAAAATTAATTGAGTCTAACAAATCCGTTCTTGGTTTTAATTTAATTTGGCTTTATGATCGAGTTGATTTATTAAGAAAAATGTTAGACTCAATTATCGAGCTTCATCTTCAAAAACCTTTTGTAGGAAAAGTTTTCGAATTTGAGCAACTAACAGACGCAATTAAATTATTTCAATCCGGTAAAACAACTGGAAAAGTTGTTGTAAAAAAATATTAAACTCATCTCAATTGGCTGTTTAATTACTTAAGATATTTTTAAATATTTTGAAGCAAGAGTTCCGCAAATTTCACATTTACCTTCTGGTTTTCCAAATTCTATATTTCCGCAAACTGGACATAAATAAATTTCGATACCTTCAAGATCTTTTCCTTTTTCAGCTGATTCAAGAGCCATTTTATATAATTTAGCATGCACTTCTTCAGCTTTTACAGCATATCCGAACATTCTCTTTGCTTTATGATTTTCTTCTTCAGCTTGCAGAAGCATTGGCGGATACATTTCTGTATATTCATAAGTTTCACCGTCGATAGCTGCTTTCAAATTTTCAACTGTTGAACCAACTCCATTTAACGCATCAAAATGACCTGCAGCATGGATTTTTTCTGCAGCTGCAGCAGTTCTAAATAATTGAGCAATTATTGGAAATCCATCTCTCTCTGCTTTAAGTGCATATGCTAAATATTTTTGATTGGCTTGGCTTTCGCCAGCAAAAGCTTGTTTCAGATTTTCTTCCGTTTTGTTCATGATTATTATCCCTTTCCCAATTTTTGTAAATTATTTTTTCTTACACCAAATAAAGAAAAATATAAAACAGATTCAAATAAATTTGAAATTTGTAGAATATAAAATCATAATTAATATTTAAAATAAAAAACCTCTTAACTTTTTAAGAGGTTTTCAAAGCGGGGCCGACGAGACTCGAACTCGCGACCTCCTGCGTGACAGACAGTGGTATTCTTGGATTTTGAGCTCATTTCC
>DAIEML010000270.1 GCA_027349615.1 Ignavibacteriales bacterium
GGCAAAACTTTTTACTGACGGAAATAAAGAACTTCAATTTTCAATAGTTAAACAAGCATGCTCATCGGTGCTTACTATAGATGAAAATTTTACAGCTCCGAAGTTTTCTTCGGTTATACAATCTTTAATCGAAAATGATTTAGGAATTAATAATCCCTATCAAAATCTTAAGGAGGAAAATTTAAAGAAGGTTGAACAATTTATTCCTTATTTGGAAGCTATGGTTGAAAGTTCGGACGATAAACTTGAAACTGCTATAAGAGCGGCTATTGCCGGCAATACGATTGATTACGGTGCAAATCCTAAATTCAATATTGAATATGAAGTTAATAGAATTGCAGCAAACAAGATCAGAATTGATTCTTTAAATAAATTTAAAAGCGATCTGCAATATGCTTCCTCAATACTTTATATCGGTGATAATTTTGAAGAAGCACTGTTTGATAAGATCCTTATGAAGCTTCTTCTGCCTAGAAAAATTATTTTCGCTGTACGCTCAAAAGCGATA
>DAIEML010000271.1:0-255 GCA_027349615.1 Ignavibacteriales bacterium
TACTGACGTAGTGATCAATTTGGAAATAACCCGATTGCTCGAATCGTTTAATAAAGTCTCGGCTGGTTGATGTTCTATCCTGATCGTAAATAGTTGTATGAATGATATTAACATCCATGTTTGCCGCATACCCGAGAAATACCAACTGCAAAATTGGCGCCATAAATATTACGACGAGCATTTTCTTATCCCGTTTTACCTGCAATAGCTCTTTGATAATGAATTGAAAAATCGTTTTCATATCTCTCACTTATT
>DAIEML010000271.1:265-508 GCA_027349615.1 Ignavibacteriales bacterium
TTGATCTTTTATCTACTAATGTTGCCAGTACAATGAAAACCAATCCGAAAATTCCGAGATAGATTAGTTGGTCCCAGAAAGCAGAAATTCCCGCACCTCTCAAAAGAATGGCTCTTAGAATTACGATATAAAATTTTGCCGGCGTTATATTTGTCAGCACTTGAATTGTAATGGGCATACTTTCTATCGGGAAAATAAATCCGGAAAGTATTAATGAGGGAAGCAGTGAAGTTACATTTGCGG
>DAIEML010000272.1 GCA_027349615.1 Ignavibacteriales bacterium
CCGGTTATAATGCACTTCAAGCTAAAGTAGCCATTGGTTCCGGGGGCTTTTGGGGAAAAGGATTCTTACACGGAAATCAAACTCAATTAAGATTTATTCCTGAACAATGGACCGATTTTATTTATTGTGTTATAGGTGAAGAGTTTGGTTATATCGGCAGCATGATTGTTATTTTACTTTTCTTAGTAATCTTTTTAAGACTTTTCAAATTGTCTGCAACTGCCAAAGATAGATTCAGCGTTTTGGTTACCGTAGGAGTTCTGACTCTTCTTTTTTCTCACTTTGCATTAAACATCGGGATGAATGTTGGTGTTACTCCTGTGATTGGATTGCCGCTTCCTTTTTTAAGTTATGGCGGCAGTACTCAGTTTATAAACATGGTGATGATTGGCATTGTTCTGAATATATATAAGAACCGGAAACTTCACACTTAGAAAAAATAAATAGATGACTGCAAAAGAAAAAATAGAGAGTAAAACTTCAGACGGATTTCATATTTGTGTTGG
>DAIEML010000273.1 GCA_027349615.1 Ignavibacteriales bacterium
ATCCGGATATTCAATTCATCAGAGTAGAAAAGGCTTTGATGAACCCGTGGTTTAAATTTTTCTTAAAGTACAACCCTGAACCCGTACTGGAAAAAGTTAAATGCCCCGTGCTTGCAATAAACGGTACTAAGGATTTGCAGGTTCCGTATAAAGAAAATTTAACCGCAATAAAAATGGCTCTGAAAAAAGGCGGCAACAAAAATTTTGAGATTAAAGAATTACCAGGGCTCAATCATTTGTTTCAAACAGCAACAACCGGCTCGCCGCTGGAGTATGCGCGCATAAAAGAAACCATAGCGCCGGAAGCATTAAAAACCATTGGCGATTGGATTTTAAAAACAGCGGAGAAGAAAAAATAAAATAACCGCTATACGGTAAGAAATATTAATTGGAAGTAATCGAATAAACATCTTGCCAAATTCTTATCCGTACGGCGGTGTTTATAAAATGCCAAAATGTCATTTAGACTTTTCTATTGTTCCTCTTAATTCTCCATTGGGAT
>DAIEML010000274.1 GCA_027349615.1 Ignavibacteriales bacterium
ACAGGAGGAAGCCGAAAAACTAATCGACATGGAAGCGGTTCAACGCGATGCTATTAAACGCGTTCAGGAATCCGGAATTGTTTTTATTGATGAGATCGATAAAATTGCAGGAGCTAAAAGTCAGCAAGGACCAGATGTTTCCCGCGAAGGAGTTCAGCGCGATCTTCTGCCAATAGTCGAGGGATCAACCGTCAACACAAAATACGGACCGGTTAGAACAGATCATGTTTTGTTTATCGCTTCAGGTGCGTTTCATGTTTCAAAACCATCTGATTTAATTCCTGAATTACAAGGCAGATTTCCCATACGTGTTGAATTAAAAAGTTTGACAGAAGACGATTTTGTAAAAATTCTGACTTTGCCTCAGAATGCACTGCTCAAACAGTATTCGGCTCTGCTTCAAACTGAAGGAGTAAAAATCACTTTCCGCGATTCGGCAATAAAAGAAGTTGCAAAAATTGCCGCTGAGGTTAACGATCAAGTTGAAAACATCGGCGCAAG
>DAIEML010000027.1 GCA_027349615.1 Ignavibacteriales bacterium
CGAAATGTAAAATGTCTCCTTCGAGACTTTCGCCTACTTTCCCGATTACACTTCCCGCTTTAACTTTGTCTCCCTCTTTAACATAAATATTTGAAAGATGACTGTATACCGTTCTGTAATCTCCCTTATGAGTTATTATAATTACACTACCGTATCCAGGCAACCAATCTATCGCAGAAATAACTCCATCAGCAACTGAATGAACGTCAGCATCAGAATTGGTTTTAATGTCTATTCCATAATTTAAAGTTACAGTATTTAATTTTTCATTTCTGTTCTCACCAAATTTTCTAACTATCCTGCCGCTGTTTACCGGCCAGTTTAACCTTCCCTTTAATACAGAAAACGATGAAAAGCCTGCAGTTGATAAATCAACATCATAACTGCTTTCTTCAACCGGATTCGTCTCTTCTACATTTGACTTTGAAGCATAAATTTTGGTTCTGCTGCTCTTCTTCAATTTCTCTCGTGCAATTCTTTCTGCTTCAGCTTTTCTTCTTGCTTCGGCTTCAGCTATTAATCTGCTTATTAAATTCTGAATTTTAATTTCTGCATTTCTCTTTGCTTCCAATTCACTTTTAAGAGACGACTTATCATTCCTAATTGCAGTTAAAATCCTTTTTCGCTCAGCTCTTTTTTCATTAAGTGTATTTTCTTCGTCAGATTTTTGTTCAGTTAGCTGTTCCTTGTCTTGTCGTTCTTTCTCCAATATTTCTTTAGCCGCAATTAAATCTTCTTTTTTAGTTTGTAAATTCTTAAGATCCTTTTCTCTTTGATCTGAAAATTTAGTCAGATATTTGTATCTCAATAGTGCCTGCTCAAATGTTGCTGCATCCAAAATGCTCGCCCATTCGTCAAGTTTAGTGTGCTTATAAATTGCAACTACATATTTAGCATAATTCTTTTTTAGAGATTCTATTTCTTTTCTTAATCCTTCAATACCTTGCTGAGTATTTTCAATCTCCAATTCCTTTTCTTGCTCTTCGGCTCTTAAATTGTTTATTAACCGATGCAATAAAAAACTTTGCCTGTTATAATTATCAAGTACATTAAATGATTCTTTTTCTTTAGTAGTTTTTTCTTTTAATTCTTGTTCCAGCGAATTGATTTCCTCTTTTATTTTTGAAAGCTCAGATTTCTTTTTGCTTATTTGTGCGCTCTCCTGTGCATGGCTTGTAATTGAAAAGAGAATAATTATCGATATAAAAATGTATTTCAATTTATTCAGTATTTTGTTTTACTCAGATTGATATTAATTTCATACTGTTAGTTAGTTAATCAATGCAATCATGCTTTTCAAATATCAATTACCATTTTATAATAGTTGCGTCGCTTGGGACCTGAAAGTCGATAAAAATATTCTGATCATTTGCGCGGACTTTTTTATAACTAATTGAAACATCTTGATTTTCTTTTTTATCCTGAACATCAATTGAAAATGGAACTGCAACATTTTCTAGATAATCAAAATTAGAATAATTCCCATCTAATAAAATTTTCCCCGAAGAACCAATAACTTGAAAGTTTGTTATTCCCAAATTTCGGATATCAACTTTATAGTTCGTGGTTACATCTGTTGTTGAATCAACATATGTCAATAAATATTTGTCGTAATCAACTGAATATTTTGTTGGAGCTTTATACAAGTGTTTTGTTAAATTAACTGATCCGATAAAAGCATCAATTATATCGCTGAATGGAAGGTCTATCTTAAAAATATTTTTTAAAACGTCTTCATTAACTTGTCCTTCATAAGCTGTATTCTGAAGTGCGTCATAAAAAATAAAATTATCATTAGTAACTAATGCCTGAGCAAGCTGTATACCAAACGGTCCCATTATTGATAGATAAATTGAATCCGGCTTTACCAAAGTAATTTGGAAAGATGCTTTATTATCAAGCTGAGGAGATTTAATATATAATGTTCCGCTTCCTTCAAAAGTTTTTATTCTTCTTCTGTTCACTTCTAATTTATTAACCAATCTTTCTGCTGGAAGAATTTCAACTTCTTCCGTTGGCTTGGAAGGAACACATCCGGAGATTGAAAGTATTATTAAATAAAAACTAATTAGAACTATAATTCCCGGTTTTTTCAAATTTCACCTTTTTCAATTTTTTGTTTTAGTTCATTATTATTTTTATCCAAGCTTAATGCTTTTTGCCATACTTCTTTGGCTTTATTTTTATTTCCCATTCTATATTCTACATCGCCAAGATGTTCTAAAACATCCGGCTTGCTGCTATCAAGCTTAATTGCTTGTTCTATATAATTTTTTGCTTCTTTATAATTTCCCATTTTAAAATAGATCCAGCCAATAGTATCAAGGTAAGATGGAGTATTTGGCTTGGAAACAATTGCTTTTTGAGCCATCCTCAGAGCTAAATCTAATTTTATTCCTCTTTCAGAAAGCGAGTAAGCATAATTATTATTAATTAAATCACTTGTTGAATCTATCGACAAAGCTTTTTCGTAAACGCTGTCGCATTCGCTCCATCTTTTTTCTCCATCGTAAATTAATCCGAGCGTGCCTAATAAATTTACATCATTCGGAGAAATTAAAAGAGCTTTTTTCAAATATTCTATTGCTTCTTTATTTTCTTTCAACTGGCTTAATGTGAAACCATAAGCAGAAAGTGCGTCAATACTATTTGGATTTAATTCAACTGCTTTTTGCAAATACGGTTTTGCTTCTGTATTGTGGTTATTTTGTGCAAGCGAAATTCCCAAAATAAAATTAACTCGAAAATCTTCCGGGAAAGATTTGACTGCTTCCTGCATTACTTTGGCTGCATCATCATATTTTTTATTATCAAAATATAATCCGCCAAGTCTTACCCAAGCTTCAACATTCCAGCTTGCAAGGTGTGTGGCATCTTTAAAGTATTCTATTGCAGTTGAATCATTTTTTTCATCAATTGCAATGGCACCTAAATACATTTTTACTTGCCAGAAAGTTGTGTCTTTATCTAAAGTTGTAAAAAACTTTTTTGCTATTGAAATAAGTGTACTGTCTTTAAATGATTGTTCAAAATAAGATGCGCCGATTCTTATCTTCAAATCAAAAGGAGCTTTTGGCTGTTTCATTATATAATTATATTCATTTGCTGCCAAGTCCCATTTGTTTTGTGCTAAGTAAATTTGCGCTTTACGCTCATAAGCATCCAAATCATCCGGATTCGCGGCTAAAACATCATCAATAACTTTTAAGGCTTCATCATATTTTTTTGCTTGCTGGTAATATTCAGCCAAAAGTTTTTGTAAACCGGCATTGCTCGGATCAATGGTTAATAATTTTTGAATTGCTTTTGCAGCGCCGTCAAAATTACCCAAACTTGCCTGAAGTTGAGCAACATGCATAAGTACATTCCAGTCCGGACCAATTATATTAGTAATGTTATTATAAATATCAATTGCTTTGGATGGTTTGTTTGTTTCGTAAATTCTAGCAAGCCGGTAATAAGCATTAATATTTGTTGAATCCATCGAGATCATTTTATTCAAAACTGCGGCTGAAGAATCATTCTGATTTGCATCCGAATAAATTTCTGAAAGTAAATCAAAATAATCTACATTACTTGAATCCAGCTTAATTGCTTTTTTAGAATACGGCAGAGCTTGCGAAAGTTTATTTAAATAGTAATAATCTTTAGCAATTGCATAATAAACGCTCGGCTTCGGATCCATCTTTAACACTTCTTTATAATCTTCAATTGCCGCCGCATAATTTCCTTTTGCTTCTTCAATAGAGCCGTCTATAAACCGATTAAGAGGCTCATTAGTTGAATCACTAATTAAATCATCAATAATATGATTTCTGTTATTGTTTGATTTAATAGTTTCTTTTTGAGCTGCACATCCAAATAAAAATATTGCAGGTAAAATAATTATTAAAAGTTTTGACATAGTTTAAACTTAAATACTTAAAAAACACTTCATAAATTATAAAATCTAATTTATCTTTTTTAATGAAAGATTAAAACCGATTTAACCGCGGCTATGATTAGTCGCAAAGAAAAATAATTCTGAATTTTAAGGCTATTGTTACTGTTATAATTCTTGCTTACAAATATAGTAAACTCTATCTTTGTAAAAATGTTTTATGGTCATGGAAAAAATTGACTTAGGAATAGCGTATGTCTGGAAATATGACGATGATTTTGTAAACTTAATTGAAGAAACTTTTCACGATGCCGGTCTTTCAACGTATTTAATTTCCTACCATAATATCCACAACATAACGCAAAAAATATTAAATAAAGAACTATTCTTCGAATATTATATCGATCGAGCTTGGGATGTAGAAAAAGATTTTGAAGATTTAGGTAAAACTTTATCGAAGAGAAAAACCACAATTCTTAATCACTACAATAAAGTTCTTCATGCAATTGATAAAGCAAGCATGCACCTTGAGTTTATCACTGCCGGAATAAACGTTCCGCATTCTATTATCATTCCGCCTCATAGTGAAAAAAAAGAAATTTTTCTTTCAATAGATGATTTGGCAATGCTCGGCAGGCCTTTCATTATAAAACCATGCAACAATACAGGCGGTGGAGTAGGTGTTGTTACCGGAGCCGAAACCTTAAAAGAAATTTTAGACGAAAGAACTAATAACACAAATGATAAATACATTCTCCAAGAAAAAATTTATCCCGTAATACTTGATGGAAAGAGAGCTTGGTTCAGATCTTTTTGGGCTTTTAGTTCGGTTATTCCAGTTTGGTGGGATGATCAAACTCATATTTATTCTGAATTGTCTGAAGATGAAATTGAAAAGTACAATCTTAAAAAATTAATTTCTATTACTAAAACCATTGCTGAAAAAACCGAATTAGATTTTTTTTCAACTGAAATTGTGTTGACTGAAACCGGAAAATTTGTTGTTATTGATTACGTTAATGATCAATGTGATATGCGATTAAGTTCTAACCACAAAGATGGAGTTCCGGATGAAATTGTGAAAACTATTATTAGAAAAATGCTTAAAAGAATAATCAAATTGAAAAAACAAAAAACTCAATCGCTCAACTAAATTATTTAATGACAAAATCCAGGAAGTATTTGATTTTAAGTATAATAATTCTCATCATTTTAATTTCCAGCTACTA
Organism: Ignavibacteriales bacterium; assembly: GCA_027349615.1. Next base: position 5,110 of record DAIEML010000027.1, read on the forward strand.
CTATATTTTCAATATTTTTGAAACTACTATTCAAGTAAACCCGCAAAATCTTTTTGCAGATAATCAATCAACAATTACAATTGAGGTTATTCCGATCAATGCATTAGCTTGGAAAGTACCATTTAGAAATGTTACAGCTGACTTCAAAATAACTGAAGGACAAGATCTAATTAAAATTATTTATGAAAATAGAGATAAAGGTATAATTAAATTGAAGGCAGAGAATATTACAGGCAAAGTAATGGTTTATGTAAAACCAAAATATTCACTTTTACCTTCAATAATTGAAATAAACATTTATCCTAATCTTGCAATGATTAATAAATCAAACGAAAATCTATTGCATTAAAATACTTTGACAAATTATTCTTATTTTTTCAATGATTAAATTTCAATTTATGAAATCAAATTAGAGGAAATATGAAAAAGACACTTTTACTCGCTTCATTTCTTCTTATACCAGCTTCGTTTTTAATTGCACAAGGAACAGCTGGTACCGGCGCAAAGTTTGAATACAGATCTTTGATCGATATGCAGACTGCTGGTATTTTACAGAAAGGTTTTGTCGGTGTTACTTCTGATGTTTTGCCTCAAGGAGTACTTATTGAAAAGCTTGAAGTTGGCGTATTCAATAATATTAGTTTTGGAATTTCTTACGGTGGTGAAAATTTGATTGGCGCTGGTTCACCCAAATGGTATAAATATCCCGGTGTTAATATTCGCTTTAGAATAATTAATGAATCTGTTTCATTTCCAGCATTAACTCTTGGTTTTGATTCGCAAGGTAAAGGAGTTTATTTTGATTCAACAAGCAGATACGCAATTAAATCTCCAGGATTTTTTTGTGCTGCAAGTAAAAATTTTGAGTTTTTAGGTTACTTAAGTTTGCACGGAACATTAAATTATTCTCTTGAAAGTAAAGACGGTGAAGATTTCGTCGATCTTTCTATTGGCTGCGAAAAAACATTAGGAGATAACGTTTCTTTAATAGGCGAATATGATTTTGCATTTAATGATAATTCTACAAGATATGGCGCAGGAAATGGTTATTTAAATATGGGAATTCGTTGGGCAATTGGTGAAGGTTTTACTTTAGGATTTGATCTTAGAGATTTATTGGATAATAAAAAATGGAGCCCAACAACTGCTGATAGAGCGCTTAGAATCGAATATATTAAAAGTATATTCTAATTATTTGCACTAAAGAAAATTAAACTGAATTAAACTAAATGATTGTCTAATAGAAAAATAAGCAGCTTGTTGTTTGTCGATATTAGTGTACAAAGAGTTTATTATAATATACATTCAAATATATTTGTTTAATATCATGGGAAATATTTAAGTCTTTATTTAGGCTCGATATTTGATGAAATTTAGTTAGGAATTTTAGGTGGAGAGGTTGTCATGAAAAATATAAAATTTTTTAGCGTTGTAATTTTGATTTTTACTGGTTTGTTTTTGAGTGGTTGTTATACCCAAATCGCAATGAATGATAATGGTAATGATTCCGGTTATGATAATTCCGGAAACGATAGTTATGGATATAACAATGACCAAAATTCTCAAAACTATCAAACTCCTGCTGATTCTGCATATGGCGATCAATATGATTCTTTAAGTCAGTATGAACCAAACACGATTAATAATTATTATTTCGGTTATCCTAGATACTGGGGTTCTTCTAGCTGGAGTTATTATCCCTCTTACTCATTTGGAATAAGTTGGGGCTTCCCATATTACAATCCATATTATTGGGATCCATTTGGAATCTGGACTTACTATCCGACATATTATAATCCATACTCATATTACGGAGGTTATTATAATCCTTATTATAATTACGGTTATTATGGGTATTACGGATATTATGGATCATATTATTCTGGAATCATAAATCGCACACGAAGTGCTTCAAGACTTAGAAATAACGATGGATTTAGAAATGGTGGTGATCGCGGTGGAATTATTTCCGGAACAAATGGAGCTACTACAATTTCAACTGTTAGCTCCAACAGAAATGAACCAACTGGCAGAACACTTACTAATAATTCGGGAAGAAATGGCTCTGTTAATACAAATAACAATAGAACCAGCGGCAGAGTTGAAGCAAGACCAGTAGAAAACGGAAGAAATAATTCTGGAAGAATTGTTTCCAGACAATATTATCAAATGCGCAGGGTTGGAACTTACAGAAACAACAATGAAGCAAACAATAGAACAAATGCAAATAGAAATAATTCTAATAGCACTTATAATAATCAAAGAAACTCTGGAAGATATGAAGCTCCAAGATCATATTCTCCACCACAGCGAACTTATTCACCTCCTCAGAGATCATATTCTCCGCCTCCAACTAGAAGTTCTAGTCCTCCGCCGGCTCGAACATCAAGTGGCAGCAGCAGCAGAGGTAGTTCTGAAAGAAGAGGACGTTAATTAAAATGAAAAAACTAATACGAAACATATTATTAGTTATAATTATCTCCATAGCATTTACTGGTTGTTACACCGTAATATGGATGCCTAACGAAAATAATCAACCAACTAATGATCAGAATTATCAAGAAGACAGTTTTTATCCATCTGAATATTATGGACAAGATTATAGCTATTTTTATGATTATCCTTGGTGGTATTCTTTGACTCCATCAACAGCTTATACACCGCAAAATCCATTTAACAGAGATACAAGTGAAGCGAAATTAATAAGACAAAGAAATGGAGATCGTGGATATATTGGCGGGAATGGTGAAAATATTCCAACAGTTTCACCAAGAACTGAACCTACAATTCCTACAATTTCTACTACTACAACAACGACAAATTCGCCGAATACTTCAAGTAATTCTAATGGAAACAGAGTTGAAAATACATCAACTAAATCCTCTAATTCGAGAGATAATAGTTCCAATAATAGAGCAGTAAGAGACAATAACGGTGATCGAAAATCCAATGGGAGGAACTAATGAAAAGCTTATATTCTTATTCTACATGGCTTTTATCTTTAATAGTGTTATCATTTCTATATTCAAATATATATGCCCAAGGTACAACTGATGCTTTGAGATTAGGAGAACCTGGATTAGGTTCTGATGCAAGAGCTCTTGGAATGGGAAACAGTTATATTGGCTTAAGCGATGATGCCGGCGCTGCATTTTTTAATCCCGCAGGCTGGGCATTAATTAAAAGCTTAGATATTACTGGCGGATTGAGTTATGACAATAATACCAACAATACAACTTTTCTTAATCAATATTCAAATTATTCAAACAGTGCTACAAGATTAAATAATCTTAGCTTTGTACTTCCTTTTCCTACAACCAGAGGAAGTTTAGTATTCGCAATTTCATATAACACAACCAAAGATCTAACCGGCGCATTAAAATTTAATGGATACAATTCAGGTGATTCTTCTTATATTCAGGACCTTAATTCTTATAGCGATATTCCATATAATCTTTTTTTAGCTGATAGCAATTATGTTACAAATATTAAGGGCAAATTAAACCAAAGCGGAACTATTCTTTCATCGGGTTCATTACACAATTGGACATTTTCAGGCGCAATTGAAGCATACAAAAATCTTTTTATCGGATTGAATTTGAATATTATTTCAGGCTCTTATACAAACAATAATGATTATTACGAAGATGACTTCAATGGAATTTACACATCTACTCCTACTGATCCATCAACACCTCAAACGGTAGGATTTCAAGAATTTCATATTGGTCAAATCATAAATTGGGATATTAGCGGTTGGGATGTAAAATTTGGAATGCTTTATCAAATTCAAAATAAAGCAAGAGTTGGATTAACAATTCAATTCCCAAAAACTTATACCGTAAAAGAAAATTATAGTGTCGATGCAGAAAGTTCATTTAAGAATTTCCAATCGTCACCTTATAATTACAGCGATAAAGTGCAATACGATATAGTTACTCCTTTTGAAATAGCCGGCGGCGCTTCATATAATATTGCTGGTTTAATATTAAGCGGACAAGCTACAATTATCGATTATTCTCAATTACAATTTCAGAATCCGGATGGATTAAGTACACAAGACATTCAAACAGCAAATAAAGATATTAAAAATCAGTTACGATCAGTTTTAAATTATAATTTGGGTGCCGAATACACGATTCCAGAAATCGGAATTAGATTAAGAGCCGGTTATTTTGTAATGCCTTCTCCTTATCAATCAGATGCATCAACTTCTTCTTACGATAAAAAATATATTACTGGCGGTATTGGCTACATTGCAGATGGCGCAGTTGGTATTGATTTAGCTTATGCTCATGGAACTTGGGATAATTATGGCGATAACTACGGAGTTAATATTTCTAGAACTTTTCAAAGTTTAAAAAGCGACACATTCATTTTATCAATGACTTATAGATTTTAATTTCTATTAAATCCACTTCTTAAAATTTAGTTTTGAGAAGTGGATTTTCAATTTACCATTCTATTTCAATTCTATTTGACACAAAAACTTAAGCATCTTATTTTACCGAAGATTATTTTTAATATTCAAGGAGATTCTTATTAAAGGTATTATCAGCCGGATTGAAAGCAAAGATTACTATGTTTTTCCTGAGAATTCAGATGGCCTAATCCGCTGCACGCTTCGCGGAAAATTTAAAAATGATTTCAAGTTGAAAAAAGATAAATTGTATCTTACGGATATGGCAGTTGTAGGTGATTCGGTAGAGTTTGAACTAAATCAGGATGGAACTGGAGTTATAATTAAAGTTGGGAATAGACGAAATTACATTTCCAGGAAAGCTCCGCGGATTAGAGGTGCCAGTTATCGTGGTGAAAGGCTTGAACAAATAATTGCTGCTAATATCGAAAATTTATTTATTGTAAGCAGCGTCGCCGAACCTATTTTCAATAATAAAACAATCGACAGACTTTTAGTTATTGGTGAAAGTGCAAAGCTAAATATTTTTATCATTATAAATAAAAGTGATTTAGATTTAGAAAATTCAATTGATAATTGGATTAACCTTTATAAAAAAGTCGGATATGATATTTTTAAAACGAGTATTATTTCGTGTGAAGGCTTAGATTATTTGAAAGAGAATTTAACAAATGGAAAGAGTTTGTTTTTCGGACAATCAGGCGTTGGAAAATCTTCTTTACTTAATAAAATTTTTCCATGGTTAAAACTTAAAATCGGTGAAATTAGTAATTTTACAGATAAGGGAACTCATACAACTGTTACTAGCAAAATGATTAAATTAGAAAAAAACTCTTATATTATTGATACTCCGGGCATTAGAGAGATTGATCCTTTTGGAATTAGAAAAGAAGATTTGGGGCATTATTTTATTGAGTTTTCTAATTTCATTAGTAATTGCAAATTTAACACTTGTACACATTTCCACGAACCCGGATGCGCTGTTATAGAGGCCGTGCATCAAGGTTTAATTGATGATGAAAGATATGAAAGCTATTTGCGGATTCTTGAGACTGTTGAGGAAGATATTTTATTTTAACGAAAATTTTTATTTCTTTTTGCAGCACTTCAATTGAAAATATTTAAAATTGCATTATATTTCAAAATATGATAATGTTTTTTGAACAAAATTATTAGGAAAATATAGTTTGCACATATGAATGATTTTATTTCATCTGCGGTTACTTCATTTACAAAATACTTAAACGAAAATAAAAAATTAAAAGGAATTACTTCTGGCAATGTTTTAGTTAGTTATGCCACTGAATTATTAAATTTTCAATCGCATCTTTTTATCAATCATTTAATTAAACATTATGAAAGAGCTTATTATTTTGAAAAGCCTGTAGAAAATTTTAGAATAATCGGATTAGATGAAACATTAACCATTTCAGAAAGTGGAGACGGAAGATTTGCAATTACTGATAAAAAAATAAAAGAATGGAAAAACTCATTTCAAAATAATTGGGAAGAAATTACTATTAAAAGAATTCCTCTTTTTCTCGGCGGAATGAAATTTACAACCGAACACAGCGATGAAGATTGGCAAGATTATACTGATTCAACCTGGTTTGTACCAGAGTTAATTATTGCCGATGAAAATTCAAAAATTTATTTATTGTTCAATTTCATTTTACAAAGTTCAAATAAAGAACAATTAATAAAAAGATTTCAAACAAAACTAGAAAAATTATTTTCATTCAGAGATCAAAAAAATTCGAATCATAATATAAAAATATTAAAAAGCGAAGGTGATACACCAAAGGATAAGAAAAGATGGAAACAGCTTGTCAGTGATGGATTAAACAAAATATCAGAAAACCAAATTGAAAAAATAGTTTTCTCGAGAAAAGTAGATTTGTATCTATCGAACGAACCTGATTTCAATTATATTATAGAAAAATTAAGGACCAATTATCCGGAATGTTATACTTTCATTTATCATCATGGAAAATCAACATTCTTCGGAGCTTCGCCTGAAAAGCTTGCAAAATTTTCCGATGGAAAAATTGAAATTGATGCATTAGCTGGGTCTGCGCCGAGAGGAAATTCATCGGATGAAGATTTTAATCTTGAACAAAAACTTCTAAATGATAAAAAGAATTTAAATGAACATAACTTTGTCATTAGCCATATAAAAAGTGCGTTGACTAATTTGACAATGAATTTAATTGTAGAAAATCATTGCTCGATAAAAAAACTAGCAAACATTCAACATATTTGGTCTCGAATAGTTGCAACACTTTCACCGGAAAGTTCAATGATTTATTTATTAAAAGAACTGCATCCCACACCGGCTATTTGCGGCTTTCCAAAGGATGAGGCTCTTCATTTTATAAAAAAAATGGAAGGCTATAAACGTGGTTTGTATTCCGGAATTATCGGCTGGTTCAATTTAAAAGAAGAAGGCGAATTTGCTGTTGCAATTCGATCGGCATTATTTTCTAATAATAAACTTACTGCTTTTGCCGGATGCGGTATAGTTGAAGATTCTGATCCGGAAGCAGAGTTTAAAGAAACCGAACTAAAACTGAAACCTATTATGTCGTTATTCAAAAATGAAAATAAAAATTAATCGTAATATTCTATGGACAGAAACATTTGTAAGAGAACTTACTTCACTTGGTGTTAAATATGTTTCCATTTCTCCTGGTTCGAGGAATACTCCACTTACTTTAGCATTTGCGAACAACAAAAAAATAAAATCGTTTGTTCACATCGATGAGAGAAGCAGCGGATTTTTTGCACTTGGACTTGCAAAAGCATCAGACACGCCGGTTGCGGTTGTTTGCACCTCAGGCACTGCCACAGTTGAGCTTTACCCAGCAATCGTTGAAGCTTACCAGCAAAGAGTTCCATTAATTATTTGTACTGCGGACAGGCCTCCGGAGCTGATAAACAGCGGCGCAAATCAAACTATCAACCAAAATAATCTTTATAAAAATCATATTAGATGGTTCATGGATGTCGGGTTACCTGAACCGACAATTCCTAAGCTTAAAGAATTAAAATCGATTGCAAAAAAATCAGTTCATTTAAGCACAGTAGAATCGAAAGGCCCAGTTCATTTAAACTTCCCTTTCAGAAAACCATTCGAACCAAAATCTTTTACAGATGAAGTAAATGAAAATATAACTTATTTCGCCGAAAAGATTTTATCATCCAAAGAAGAACTTTGCATCAGCAATGGAAAAGATATTTCATACGAAAAATGGTTTTTAAAAATTCTAAGTTACTTAGAAAAATTCGATAAAGGTTTAATTATTGTAGGACCGGAAAACTATAATCCAAAGTTCATCAAAAATTGCCAGGCGCTTTCACAAAGACTTTTGTATCCAATTTTAGCAGACGGAACTTCGCAATTGAGATTTGGACATCATTCTAGCAAAAATATAATTTCTAATTTCGATGCTTTTCTTCGATCTGAAGAGTTTTCAAAAAATCATCAGCCAGATATAATTATTCAATTCGGAAGAACAGTTACTTCTAAAGGTTTGGATACATTCTTAGAAAATTGCAGCGCAGCAAGATTTATGATAAATGAATTCGGCGATTGGTTCGATCCTTCCAACAAAGCAATTGATTCATTTGCTTGTAAGCCGTATTTATTCTGTGAGAAAATGTTAAAAGCACTTGATTTCAAAAAGGTGAATAGAAAATATTCTGATTGGTTAAAAGTTTTCAATACCGCTGAGCAAAAATCTTTTGAATTGAAAAAGAAAATTATCGATCAATCACAATTTCCAAATGAAGGCAGAATTATTAATGAAATAATTCAGAATGTTCCGAATGATTGTCAAATTATGATTTCCAACAGCATGCCGGTAAGGGACTTTGATTACTTTGCAGATAATGTCAAAAAGAAAATTGTAGTTTTTAATAATCGCGGCGCAAGCGGAATTGACGGGATTACATCTACGGCATTGGGTATTGCAGCCGCAGGGTCAAAGCCAACAGTTTTAATTACCGGAGATCTAGCGTTTTACTATGATCTTAACGGATTGCTTGGCGCAAAAAAATATTCTATTCCTCTTGTAGTAGTTTTAATAAACAATAATGGCGGCGGAATTTTTGAAATACTTCCGATTTCAAATTACGGTAAAGTTTTTGAGAAATATTTTATTGTTCAGCATGATTTAGACTTCAAGAATTTTGTTGACGCTTATGGCGGGAATTATAAACTGATAAACGACTGGAAAGATTTTCAAAACAGTTTTAAATCAGCATTCACAAAGAAAAATTTCTCGGTGCTGGAAATAAAAACAAATGCTGTTGAATCATTAAAACTCCGCCGGCAATTTTGGAAAGCTGTTAAAGATTCTGTTCAATAAAAATTTTTTAGAAATTTAATTTTATTCCGTTTTTGAAAATTACTCTCTCCGATATCAATTTTAATGTAGAAGAATATCAAATAAATTCTTCTTCAAAAAATTATTTGTTTTTTCTGCACGGCTTCTCCGGCTCATCTTCAGATTGGACAGAAGTCATTTCATTACTGAATAAAAATTTCAATGTATTTACTATTGATTTGATTGGGCAAGGTAAAAGTGATTCTCCAATCGATGTTTCTTTTTACAGGACAGAATCAATGATCGATCAGCTTTTCAAAATCATTAAAAAAATTACAGAAGAAAAAATATTTCTCGCCGGCTATTCGATGGGAGGAAGAGCAGCTTTATCTTTCGCAGCAAGTCATCAAGAAAATTTAAAAGGATTAATTCTTGGAAGCTCTTCGGCAGGATTGGTGGATGAGCAGCAAAGATCAGAGCGAATCCAAAGCGATGAAAAATTAGCGCAGTTTATTGAAAATCATTCGATGGAAGAATTTGTTGATTACTGGATGAACATAGATCTTTTTAAGTCGCAGAAAAATCTGCCTAAATCTATTTTAACTAATGTAAGAAAATCAAAATTAAAAAATAATAAAACCGGATTGGCAAACTCTTTAAGAGGATTTGGCCAAGGAACAATGCCGCATTTGTACAGTAAAGTGAAAAGCATTTCGGTAAAAACACTTTTAATTTCCGGTGAATTGGATTTAAAGTACGCAAAAATCAATTATGAATTATCAAAATTATTTTCCCATGCTCAACACATAACCATTAAAAATGCCGGTCATAATACACATCTCGAACAGCCTTCTTCATTTGCTAATGTGATAAATAACTTTCTAAGTGAATTCTAATTGTCTTAATTTTTAGATAATTTTGTTAGCTTCTAAACATAAAATTTAGGTGAAGTATGAAATACAATTGGACTAAAGCTAAAGATTACTCCGACATCATTTATGAAAAAATGGATGGCATCGCAAAAGTTACGATTAATAGGCCTGAAGTTAGAAATGCATTTCGCCCGGAAACAGTTCAGGAAATGTACGATGCTTTTTCTGACGCCCGCGAAGATCAATCAATAGGTGTAATTTTATTAACCGGAAAGGCCCAGCTAAAGAAGGAAAGTATGCGTTCTGTTCCGGCGGTGATCAATCAATTCGCGGTAACAAAGGCTACGTAGGCAAAGATGGTGTTCCCCGCTTAAACATTCTAGATGTTCAAAAACAAATTAGAAGTATTCCCAAACCGGTAATCGCACTTGTCGCCGGTTATGCAATTGGCGGTGGGCATGTTCTTCACGTAGTTTGCGATTTAACTATCGCTGCCGATAATGCAGTCTTCGGGCAGACAGGGCCAAAGGTCGGTAGCTTTGACGGAGGGTTCGGTGCCAGTTATTTAGCCAGAATGGTCGGACAAAAACGCGCCAGGGAAATCTGGTATTTGTGCTTACAATATTCTGCACAAGAGGCCTTTGATATGGGATTGGTAAATAAAATAGTGCCGGTAGATAAATTGGAAGATGAAGGAGTCGCCTGGGCTAAAATAATTTTGCAGCATAGTTCTATGGCAATTCGTTTGTTAAAATCCGGCTTTAAT
>DAIEML010000028.1 GCA_027349615.1 Ignavibacteriales bacterium
GGGCGGAAATCCGAAATACGGTAATGATGACACAAGATCCATTTCTCTAAAATATTTCTCACTGCTTTCTACTATTAAAAATATACAGCTTTTTTCTTTACAGAAGGGAAAGCCGTTAGAACAAATTGAAAAATACAATTTCAATATCAAGAACCTTTCTTCGCTGGGGCAGAATTCCTTTGTGGATACCGCTGCAATAATTCAAAATCTTGATTTAGTAATTTCTGTCGATACTTCGGTCGCGCATCTTGCCGGAGCGCTTGGAAAGCCGGTGTGGACGCTGCTTCCGTATTTTTCAGATTGGCGCTGGCTTTTGGATAGAAGCGATTCGCCCTGGTACCCGACGATGAAATTATTCCGTCAAAAAACCTCCGGCGATTGGAACGAAGTAATTTATCGGGTTGCAGAAGAATTGAAAAATAGTATCGTTGAAAAATCTTTTAGCATGGAAGTTAAATGATTTCATTAAGCATGATAGTGAAAAATGAAGAGAAGCATTTGCGCGTTTGTCTTGAATCAGTTAAAGGAATAGTTGATGAAATTGTTTTAGTCGATACCGGCTCAACTGACGCAACGATTAAAATAGCTGAAGAATTCGGCGCAAAGATTTTTCACTTCCACTGGGTAAATGATTTTGCCGCTGCAAGGAATTATTCTTTGGAACATTCCACCGGCGATTGGATTCTTTATTTGGACGCAGACGAACGACTCACTGCTAACTCCGCGGCTGAATTAAAAAAGCTGACTTCGACAAAAAAGAAAACGGCATATTACTGCAATGTTCGAAGCATCGATGAAATGAATGACAGACCGTCGCTGATGGCTTATGCAAGACTATTTCCAAACGAAAAGGAAATTAGATTTGAAGGCGCTGTTCATGAACAGATAGAGCCTTCGCTTAGAAGAAATAATTTTGAAATTAAGCATTCCGGGATTGAAATTTTACACGTCGGCTACAACCTCGATAATGACGGACTAAAAAAGAAGGCGCGTAGAAATCTTGAAATTCTTTTAAATGAATATAAGAAAAGCGGAACTTCTTATTACGCGTTTCAGCTAGGGCAGACTTATGGGATTTTATCCGACAAAGAAAATGCAATAAAATATTTTAAGATAGCGCTGGAAGATGCGTCGCTAAACAATCATTATAAATCTACTGCGTACAGATATATTGCAGTCGATCAAGCGGAAAAGCAGCAGTGGGATGAAGCTTTAGAAAACATTATGAGAAGCATTCAAAATGATGATAAGCAGCCTTTGGCATTACTTACTGCAGCAAAAATTTTTGTTAAGCTTGGGAATTTTGCAAACGCTGAATCAATGTGCATAAAAGCTTTTGATGCAAATACAAAATTGCTAAGAAGCGGAAGTACTTCAAGCCAAGTTATTTTTTTGAGCCTAAAAGATTTTTTAGTAAATGCATTAGGTATAGCAATCCAAACCGGAAATGTTAAGTTGTTTAATTTTTTCTATGAAAAACTTAAACTATCAGATCAAAAACAAAATAGTAATAAAATAGAGATTGAACTTAAGCTTTATGAAACTCTATTAAACAAAAATAACATTGATGAAAAAGAAGCAGTTAAATTTTTACAAGTTATAAATCAAAATAATTTAGACTTAATACTTACAATGTTAGATAAGTATGATGTTAGTGGAAGTAAGATTGCTGTTTTAAAAATGTTAAGCGATAAATTTCCAAACAGTTCATTAATAATAAATAAACTTGGTATTGCATTAGCTTCGATTAAAGAGTTTAGTAAATCGGAAATGTATTTGGAAAAATCGCTTCAGATAAATCCAAATGACCCATCAACAATTTTTTATTTAGTTTCTGTTTATCTTCAAGAAAATAAAATCCAACAAATAACAAGCTTGCTTGAATCTGCTGAAAAAAAATTTTCGAATAAGAATGTTGTGTTAGAAAAGTTGAAATTGATAAGGCAGAAATTAGATTTAAATTTTTAATCTTAATTATAGTTTATTAAAATTAACTCGATAAAAATTATTTAGATTGTTCAACCGAGCCTACCACTAAAATTTTTATTCAACAATAAGAAATTAAATTACCTCTTAATGAATATTAAATTTCAAAATTTAATTAATATATAAAACGGATATAATTTGCTGTCTATATGAATAATCATTTAATCAATAAAGTTTATTCAAATTAGTTTTGGTTAAAATTAATTAATTATAAATCGCTAAACTTTTTTTTCACACAGCCGATAATGATGTTGAGATGCGAATCTCATAAATAATTAACAAGTAAGCATAAAGCTTACATACCGGGAAAGGATTCCCGATAAAACAAAATTACACGGAGGTTTTTTATGGCTTTCTCAGTTTATGGTAATATGGGCGCTTCAGAGGCCTATAATTCGTTGCTGCAAGTTCAACAGCAAACTCAAGCTGCTCAGCTCCAGCTTGCTTCACAAAAAAGTATCAACAAAGTATCGGATAATACATCCGGTTATCGAGTTGGTAAAGAGCTCGAAGCTAAAATAGCATTATACCAATCAGCGCAATCAAACGTTCAATCAGCTCAGAGTTTACTTTCTACCGCTGAAACTGCGTTGTCAAGTATCAATGACTTATTAAATCAGATTCAAGGTAAAGTTGCTCAGGCAAGTGACCCGACAAAGAATTTGACATCGTTAGCAAACGATATTAACTCTCTTGGAAACGAAATTAGTGCTGTATTCTCCAATACAGTATTCGATAGTACCGCATTGTTAAGCGGCGGTAGTGTTCCTTCTGGCGCTAACTTTGTATTCCAGACCGGTGTTACAGCTTCTGGAACTGAAATGACAACTATTAACTTCGGTACAATGAGCACATTGAACCTTGGTTCTATTTCCGGTACAGGCGCAACTGCATCTAATATTACCTCAATTGATGTCAGCAGCTTACAAACAGCAGTTCAGAATGCTTTAGGATCTATTGGTAACTATGAACAAAGATTGAGTGTTAAGAGTGATTATATAAACTCTGCTATTTCAAATGCTCAATCAACTGTGGATCAAATCTTCGGTGCAGATGTAGCTAAAGAACAGCTTGCATCAACACAAGGACAGATAGCTGGACAGATTGCTACAACAATGCTTTCTCAGCTCAACAGCGCTCCACAACAACTCTTAAGGTTATTCCAATAAAATAAATCTTAAATTTCTTATCTCCGGCTGCATAAAAAAATTAAGTGCAGAAACCGGAGATAAGATTTTTATTAACGGCTTTCAAAATTATGTACAGTACAAAATTTAACAACAAAAAAAGTAAATTAAATCCGTATCTTGTAAAAGAGATAATGGAAGCCACCCCTCAACAGCTTTTAATAAAAATTTATGATTTTGCAATTGCAAGCTGTCAAAAGCACGACCTCTTTAAAACCAATGAAGCTATTCAACAGCTTATTTCCGCTCTTCGATATGAAACACCTGAAGTTAGAGATATATCAATTGGGTTTTTGAAATTATACCAATATTGCCAAACTCAAATGCGGAAGAAAAATTACTCTGAGGTATTACACATTTTAACTGAACTTAGAAAATCCTGGTTAAAAGCGTTTGGCGTACCGGAGTAAGATATGGCAACGACAAGTTCAGTAACATCAACAAGCTCAAATCCAAATTCAGTTAGCAGTCAAATTGATTCTCTTGTTGCTGCTTATACTCAACAATTAACCGATCAGAAAGTTACTCCTCTTCAAAACGATGAAAAAAGATATCAGGATATTTCAAACGGCTATGATGTCTTAACTAAGAATTTAACCGATTTGCAGACAAGCGTAAATAATTTGATGCAGACCGGAACAAGCTCTGTATTCGAAGATAAAACTGCAAATTCATCAGACAGTAAGTTTGTAAGTGCAACTGCAACTAGTGCAGCTTCATCAAGTGGTTACGATCTTAGAGTTAGCCAGCTTGCAAAAAGCGATGTTGCAGTATCACAGGATCAAACATCTTCCACAGCAAATGCTATAATTGGAACACATACGTTTGATATTTATGCTGGAGGGGGAACTGCTGGGCAGCTTGTTAGTCATGTGTCTGTTACTTTTGGTGCCAGCGAAACAAACCAAACTGCAATGCAGAAAATTGCCAGCGCAATTAATTCTAGTACTGCAGTAGTTACATCCGGTGCTAAAACAGATACTGCAATTCCTGCCGGAGGAGCAGCAACATCATTTACAATTAATCTTAATGGAACCACTACCACAATTCCTGTAACTAATGTTAGCTCTTACGGTGCCATGATGGATAATATTGTAGCTCAGGTAACGGCACTGGTACCTGGATTAACAGTACAAAAACTTGCTAACACTCCGTCTGCTGGTCAGGATCAGCTTCAGATCAAGGTAAACAATCCTACAAATTATATAACAATAACTCCTCCAGCAAGCGGATATGATGTTGTTACTGATTTGGGAATTGGAGTTACTAATTTAGTTGCGGCTTCCGGAGTTGTTACCGGCTCAGTCTTTTCGCCTACAAGCACTACTTCGCAGGTATCTATTACAGCAAATAAAACCGGGTTAGATTATCGAATTGAAGATCTTGTCGATACCGGCACAGGTACAGCTTTATCTTCTATAGGATTAAACTTAGGTACAACTCGTCCTACTTTCAGCCAAGGTACAACACCAAATACACCGGGATTTATTTATCCCGATACTACGACTGCCAACAACTTGTTGAATGCAAAGTTTACTTTTAACAGTTTGAACATACAACGAAATTCAAACAACATAAGTGACCTGGCAAGCGGTGTAACTTTTAATTTGAATGCAGTGCAGCAGTCTACCGATCCTGATACCATGGTAACTGTACAGCCAGACGTAAGTACAATTACTTCCAGCATTCAGGATTTTATTACAAAATACAATGCTGTTTATACCAACATAAAACAAAACAGTATTTCAAGTTTGAGTGAGCAGGGAATTTTTGTCGGTGATTCGAATGCGCAAACTTTATTCCAGACTCTTTCAAATCAAGCTCTAGGAAAAGTACCAGGAATACCAACTGGAAATCTTAATTTCTTAGCGTTGCTGGGAATAACTTTCGATGCTACAAACGGATTAAACATATCCGATAATAATCAATTAAAAAGCCAAATAACATCTGTCCCGGACCAGGTAGGTGCGATTTTTAATTCAAGCAGCGGAATTGCAACTACACTTTATAATGATGTTACACCGTACCTTGGCGCCGGCGGTTTCTTAGCTAAGACGAAACAGATTTTTGGAGATAATATTCAGAACCTTAGTGATAGAATTACAACAGCAAAGACGCAAATTGATACTCAAGCCCAAGCTTTAAGAGATGAATATGTCAAACTCCAGGTAGAAATGTCTCAGCTTTCATCTACCTACTCAATGTTTGGTATAGGAAACACAACTAATACTTTATTTGGTTAATGGTTATGTTATCAGTAGAAATTGAAAATATCAAAAATATACTTCGAGAAGTTATTAAAGATTTGAGTTTAATTGAAACTGATGATTTCCAGGCTAATTTTGAAAGTGCTAAAGATAAGATGCGAATATTTCATGAAATGAAAGAAAAATTGATAAAAGACTATTCATTAGAAGAATTAAGAAACTATGAACAAGAATTGCTAATTATCACTAAACAAATTAACAATAAATACGATAATGTAATTGAAGTTAAAAAGAAACAACTTCAAGAAGTTGGTTTGAAGATTAGACTACTTCAAAATAGAAAAAAATTAATAAACTATAGCAGGTAACTAGAAATGGATATTAAGCCACTTTCTAATAATATATATTTTCCAAAAGAACTACCGCAAAACGGTAAGGAACAATCAAAAAATCAGAATTATAAAATACAGGATAAATTGGAGCTTTCGCAAGAAGTTCAGAATATGAAAAATCCAAACACACAAGACACAAAGCTTGCACAAATTTCAGAGAAGATTAAAAACAATTATTACAATTCTGATGAAGTAATTAATAAAGTAGCTGATAAGATTTATTCTGAAATTTCGAAAACCAAATAAATCAAATTTCTGCTTAATATAATCTCGCTTCCATTCAATTCAAAATTTAATAAATTTTAATTAGTAAAAGATGTTTGCTAATTAAAATTTATATTTTTATACTTCACACCGAAAAAAAATTTTTCAAACTTAGAGGGCCAATTCTATAAAAAATGTCTACTATTGACGATAAAGTTCAAGATAATAAGCTTCAAGTAATCGGGAAATTAACCGCAAGCTTAATTCATGAAATCCGAAATCCGCTTTCAGCAATAAAATTGAATCTTGATTATTTATCGATGATTGAGCAAGAGCTTCCTAAAGAAGTAAATGAATCTGTAGATGTTTGCAAAGATGCGCTGTCAAGAATTCAATACTTAATAGATAATATGTTTACCTTTACAAAACGAAATGCTAAAGGTGACCAGAAATGTTCTTTAAATGATATTACAAAAAATGCTGTCGGAATGATGAAAGCAAACGCCGAGCGGCGAAATATAAATATACAATTAGAATTAGATGAAAAACTGCCGCTTGGATATTTTGATAAAAGTAAGCTGCTTCAAGTATTTCTAAATCTTATTACTAACGCAATCGAATCATGCGATGATCGAGGTAATATAAAAATTAGAACTTATTTTGAAGTGCCGGATTACATAATTTGGGATATTGAAGATAACGGCGTAGGAATTTGCGAAGACGATAAAGAAAAAATATTCCAAGATTTTTTTACCAGCAAAGAAAAAGGAACGGGACTTGGTTTAAGTGTTTGCAAAATGCTTCTAAAAGAATATCAAGCTGATTTAGGTTTTGAAAGCGAACTAGGGAAGGGCACTAAATTCTATATTAAATTTAATTCAAACCTTATGGATGTTAATGATGAAATTCAAAATATTAATAATTGATGACGACCATCTGGTTTGTATTTCATTAAAAAAACTTTTAATGAAACTTGACTACGATGTTGAAATATGCATGGAAGGCAAAGATGCTTTAGATACTGTTGAAAGATATGAGCCTGATATTATTCTTCTTGATATCTACCTTACAACTCATAACGGTTTAGAATTATTAAAACAATTTCAGAAAAAATTTTACCATATTCCTGTAATAATGATTACAGGTTATTCCGATGTTAAAATTGCAGTTACTGCAATTAAATCCGGTGCATTCGATTTTTTATTGAAACCTATTGATATTGAACAACTCCAAATGGTTCTAAAAAAAGCGCTGGAAAATATAACATTGAAAGCGGAGGTTGAAAAGCTTAACCAGATTATTCATCAGGATGAATTACCAAAAGAATTTTTTGGTAAGAGCAACAAAATATTAAGACTGCTTTCTTCAGTTGAAAAGTTAGCAAAAAGTTCAGACACAACTATTTTAATTGAAGGAGAAAGCGGAACTGGTAAAGAAATTTTTGCAAGGTTTATTCATCAAAGCAGCCCACGAAGAACCGGACCGTTTATTCAAATAAATTGTTCTGCAATTCCCAAAGAATTAGCAGAAAGTGAATTATTCGGACATGAAAAAGGTGCTTTTACCGGCGCTTTACAAAAAACCAAACTAGGAAAATTCGAACTTGCAAACGGCGGTACAATTTTACTTGATGAAATTGGTGAACTGTCTTTAGATCTTCAAGTAAAACTTTTAAGAGTTTTGCAGGAGAGAAAATTTTATAGATTAGGCGGTGAAAAAGAAATTTCTATTGATGTTAGAGTATTAGCTGCAACAAATAAAAATTTGGAAGATGAAGTTAAAAGAGGAAATTTTCGAGAAGATCTTTATTACAGATTGAATGTTGCGAAAATTAATGTGCCCCCCCTTCGCGAAAGGAAAGAAGATATTCCAATTCTTGTCTTAAGATTTTTAAACGAATTCGCTTCAAAGTTTAATAAGCAAATTAGAGGGATCGATAAAAATGCGCTTGATATTCTCGTTTCATATCAATGGAAAGGGAACATACGGGAATTAAGAAATGTTATGGAACGCGCTGCTTTATTAATTGAAGATGATGAGTTGAAAGAATATCATTTAAATTTTCTCATTGATTCTAATTCACCTAAAGAAATTGAAGATGAAAATTTTGTTTTAAAAATTCCATCTAAAGGTGTAAAAATTGATTTAGTGTTAAGAACTTTAATTCAACAGACTCTTAAAATTACAAAAGGCAATCAAGTTAAAGCTGCTAAAATTTTGGGATTATCTCGTTCAAAGCTTAGATACCGAATGGAACAACTTGGAATTGAAGTAACTAAAAACATTAAGTAAGTTTTTTTGCCGCACCTGGAATTGTAAGAATAAATTCACTTCCTTTCCATTTTTCACTATTTACTTTTATTTCAACATTATTTATCTCAGCATATTTTTTTACAAGTGCCAGTCCTAAGCCAGTGCCTTCAAAGTGCCGATTTATTCCTGTTTCTTCCTGCGAAAAAGGATTGAAAAGATAGGGAAGATATTCTGAAGAAATACCAATACCGGTATCGCAGATTTTTACACAAAGTGAATTTGAATTTTTATTATAAACATCAACTTTGATTTCGCCTTCATTAGTATATTTTATTGCATTATCAATCAGATTTAAAAATATTTGTCCCAAAGAATAATGATCGCCATAAATAATAGTGTTTGAGGCTTGCTTGTTATAAACGAGAGACAAGTTTTTCATTTTTGCGCGAGAATAAAATTCAAGAATCAAATCTTCAAGTAAATCATTATCAATATCAAATTCGCTGAAGTTAGTATCAAAATTTCCAGTTTGAATCCTGGATAGATTAAGTATCAATTCTATAGATCTAATTAAACGCTGCGAGCTTGAATCTATTACATTAAATGTTGATTCCATACCTTGAGGTAATTTTTCTTCAAACTCTTCTTTGAGAAGCGATGTATAAGTTAAAATATTATTTAGCGGAGTCCTGATTTCGTGCGACATTTGAGCTAGAAATTCTGTTTTTAATCTATCGGATTTTTCAGCTTCATCTTTTGCCTGAATTAATTGTGCTTCTTGAATTTTTCTATCAGTTATATCCTGCAAAATAATTAAGTAATATTCTATCTTATTTCCATCAACAATAATTGGCGAGATGTTTACAGATTCCCAATATCTCAAGTCATCTTTTCTTTTATGCTGAAATTCACCTTTCCATTCTTTACCTGAAGAAATTGTTTCCCAAATTAAGTCTTTCTCCTCAGAAGATAATTCATGAGCTGCTAAAATACTTGGGCGTTTTCCAATTACTTCTTCTGGAGTAAATCCGCTTGCATGGATAAATTTAGAATTTGCATATTCTATTTTTCCATCCTTGCTCATTATTACTACCGATACCGGGCTTTGTTGAATTGCTCGACTTAATTTGAAAATTTCTTCTTCAGCTTTTTTACGCTTATTTATATCTCTTACAAAACCTTCAAAGTATAACGTTCTTCCTAAGGAATCTTTTATTGAATGTGCGTTTAACTGAATCCAAATCGGTTCACCGTTTTTCTTTTTCCATTTAAGCTCAACATCAGCAGCGTTGCCCATCGGCTCATATTCTTTAATTAATTTTTCTCGCTCTTCAGCATCAAAATAAATATCTCTTTTAAGATTTAGCTTTAAAATTTCTTCTGTCGAAGAATAATCCAATAATTTAGCCAATGCCAAATTAGCAGCTAAAAAATTTCCTTCTTGATTTGATCGGTAGATGCCTATTGGTGCAAATTCGAAAATGTCTTTATATTTTTGCTCGGAATTCTTTAATGCAATCTCATCTTGTTTATGCTTTGTAATGTCTCTGGCAATTCCTTGGATTGCAAACGGATGTCCATTCTTAAATATCAGTGAGCCGTTTGTTTCAATATAAATTTCTTCGCCAGATTGATTAATAATTTTATATTCTTGAACACCGCTCTGGAAATTGTTTTGCTTAATTTCATGAATTATTTTATTGGCAATTGAAAGCTGAGCAGGGTCAATAAAATTTCTGATATTTAATTTTTTAATTTCTTCTTTCCCATAGCCGAACAATTTTAACGCTGCATTATTAGCATCAATAAAATTTCCATCGAAGTCGTGTATATAAACTAAATCAAGTGAATAATTAAAAAGTGCATTGTACCGTTCTTCGCTTTCTCTTATTTTTTGATCCGCATGAAATTTATTAACCACCATTTCGATGGTTCGAATTAAATTAAGTTCATCCAAAGGTTTAATTAGAAATGTTATTGATCCGGAATATTTTTTCTTATACAGCAATGATTCGTATGAATGTTCAACGATATAAATTTTGGGGATTTTAATATTTTCTAAAATTTTATCAACAACAATTTTTTCTTCGCTAAAGCTATCTGATTTTAAATTCTTAATTATAAGTTCAGGCTCATTTTCATTTAATACATCAATTATTTTTTCACTGGATTTTATAATACCTACTACTTTGTATCCAATCTCTTCCAAAATTTTTTTTAGACGAGTTGCATCGTTGAAATTATTTTCAATTATCAAAATTCTGTAGCTGTTCATTTGAATCTTTCAAGTGAATTTATAATTGAATGAATTAATTATAAAAAGTAAAATTTTTATTTAAAAATATAATAAAGTAATTTTTTGTGCAGGCTAAACAATCGAGGCCGGTAAAGTGAAGGAAAAAGAGGAACCTTCTCCTAATTTGCTTTTTACCCAAATCTTGCCTCCTTGTCTTTCTATTAATTCTTTACAAATTACAAGACCTAGCCCAGTACCAGATTCTCTCTCAGTTCCAAGCGTAGAAACTTGAGTATCAACCCTAAATAATTTTTGTAAATTATCTTCAGAAATTCCAACACCATTATCTATCACTGTTACTTTTATAAATTCATTTTCTTTTTCTGAAAAAATCTTTATTTCCCCTCCGGGCTTAGTAAATTTTATTGCGTTAGAAATTAAATTTTGTAATGTGGAAGTTAATACATTTATATCAGATTCTACAAATAAATTTTGACTTACATTATTTGTTAATCTGAGATTTTTATTATCTGCATTTTGCTTTAGCAGATTTATTATATAAAGAACTTCTTCATAAAGTTCAATAGATGCCGGCTTAAGATCTAATTTACCTCTTTGAATTCTAGACCACTGAAGAAGATTTTCAATTAGATTAAATAAATTTTTAGCTGAGTTATGCAAATTATTAATGAAAAGTTTTATTTCATCTTGAGATAAGTTTTCATATTCTTCTTTAATAATATTTGATATGCCAAGTAATCCTTGGAATGGACTGCGGAGATCATGAGAGATTATAGAAAAGAATTTATCTTTTTCCGCATTAACTTCTTCCAATTCCTTAGAATATTTTTTGATTGCTTCTTCAGCTTCTTTTCTTTCCGAAACATCAAATCCTAATCCAATTAGACCTACAACGTTTCCATTCTCATCTTTAAGCGGAACTTTTCTTGTTCCTATTGTAAAATATTTTCCATTAATTAAGATCTGTTCTTCTCTTATATAATGAACATTTCCTGAATTAATAACTTTTAAATCGTCAGCATTATATTTTTCAGCAATGTGGCTTGGCAATAATTCGAAATCTGTTTTACCTATTATTTCCTCTTTTGTATAACCCATTCCATCACAAAATTTTTGATTAACTATTAAGTAACGAAGATTTTTATCTTTGAAAAACGCCATTCCAGGTAAACTGTCTAAAAGAGTATTTACTTCAAGTTGACGTTTCCTCAATTCGTTTTCAACATGCTTCCTTTCGGTAATGTCTCTTATTATTACTTGAATCGAAGATTCATTCTGAAAAATAATCGGACTGGCAGATACTTCAACGCTAACCGAAGTTCCATCTAACCGAAGGAATTTTTGTTCTTGTAAAAGAACATTATTTCCGTTCTTAAAATTATGTTTATTCCTTACTCTTACAATGTCAATTGAATCCGGATGTAAAAACTTTGTAATCGATTTATCAATTATTTCTTCTTTCTTAGATGTTCCAAATAATCTTAGCGAAGCTTCGTTTATATAAATGATTCTACCTTTAGTGTGAACAATAACAGCGTCTGGTGATAATTCTACTAATTGGCGATAACGCTTTTCACTTTCTACTAAAGCTTCTTCCATCTGTTTTCTTTCGGTAATATCACGAGAAATATTATGGAAGCCGATAACATTATTATTCTCTAAAAGTAAAGTTGTATTTTGACCATACCACTTTATCTCACCTGTTTTTGTATAAAATGGAAATTCTGTATAAGCCGATTGCTGTCTGTTTTTAAATTGTTTCAAATAAAAGATTTTTACTTTCTCCCGATATTCCGGAAGTATTAAATCCATACAATTTAGTTTCAGCAGCTCGTTTGACGAATACCCAGTATCTATAACTCCGGAATTATTCACGTAAGTAAAATTTCCTTGAAGATCATTTGTGAAGATTATGTCAGTTGCATTTTCAATTACCTGCCGGTACCTTCTTTCTGATTCGATGAGGTTTGATTCAGTTAATTTATTCTTTGCTTCAAGCTCAATGTTTTGGATTGCCAAACTGATGTCTGTTGCAATACTATTTATAAAAGAAATTTCTTCACGATCAAAATTTTTATTCATTATGGAGAATGAAATTATACCAAATAATTTTCCATCAGTCTCTAATTTTATAAATAGAAATTCTTTTTCATTAATTTTATCAAAGAAAACATTTCCATTCTCATGATTTTTGTGGTTATTGTTAGAAAATATTTTTTGAGTCCAGCCTGCATTATTATTGTTCATTGAATCTAGAATGATTTTAGACTCTTTGGACAAATTATATTCCGCAAATTCATCTATTTGAAATTGATTATTAAAAACAGCAATCCAAGTTGAACTAAAAACTTTTGATTCGGGAAAACTTTTGCAAATTTTTTCTAACAATTTATTAAGTTGTTTCTCGGATGCAATTATTTTATCTATTTTCCTGGCACATTGCAGCAATGAATCTAGACGAAATTTTTTCTTTTCTATTTTGCTTTTATAAAGAGCCATTTCAATTGATGCGTAAAGTTCTCTATCATTAAAAGGTTTTATCAAATAACCATATGGCTCTGAAAGCTTTGCATGTTCTAAAAGATGCTTATTAAAATATGCGGTAAGAAAAATGATCGGAACAAAATATTCTTGTCGTATTCTTTTAGCGGCTTCAGTTCCTGTCATTTCGCTGTTAAGGACAATGTCCATTAAAACGAGATCAATGTTATTATCTTTAGTTTTTAAAATAGCCTCTTCGCCGGTAGAAACAATTGAGTTTACTTCATAACCTTTCTCTTCCAAAGAAGATTTTATCAGCTCAGCTATTTCCGGTTCATCCTCTACAACTAATATTTTGGAACTATTCATTATCTTAAAACTTCCCCATAAAAATACCTTTGTTAAAAATGAGGTTTCTCATTTGTGAATTAATATTAGTATATGCCCTCTATATATCATTATCGAATCTTTTTTATGATTATTTAATATTTAAAACAATTTTAAATGATTAATAATTATTCCCTTTCAATAGTTAGCGATAGAAAACATTGCAGCATAATAAAAAAAAGAATGTGCGATTTTTAATTTAATCAACTTAACTAAAGAAAGGCAAAATAAATTCGATAATACTATGAACGTGGATAAAAGAAATTTCAATTTTGTCAATGAAAAGGATAATTAGATGACAAATTTAGAAGAACAAAAAAAGGAAACGACAGAGCTGCTTCAGCTTGTAAGCTTTACAATCGGCAATGAAGAATTCGGTGTTGATATTTTATTTGTACAGGAAATTAACCGGATGATTCAAATAACTAAAGTTCCAAATGCACCTTCTTTTGTTGACGGAGTAATAAATTTAAGAGGGCGTATAATTCCTGTTATTGATCTTAGAGCTAAATTGGGATTTGAACGAAAAGAACACGACAACAATACGCGGATTATTGTCGTAGAAGTTTCCGGCAAAGTTGTAGGTTTTATTGTTGATGCTGTGAAAGAAGTTTTAAGAATTCCTAAAAGCATAACAGAACCACCTCCGGAATTGGTTGCCGGAGTTAATTCAGAATTTATTATGGCTGTAGGAAAATTAGAAGACAGGTTGATTACACTAATTGATCTTGAAAAAATTCTTTCCAACAATGAAAAACAAAGCTTAAGCAACGTTGCCTAATTAAATATTTTCTATTTCATAAATATTTGAGGATGGCTATGGACTGGTTTAATAATCTAAACCTTAAGGGAAAGCTATTAATAAATTCAACTTTGATAATTGTATTTTTAATAGTAATTGGTTATTTCGGATATACTACCCTAATTAATATTACCGGACAAGCGAAAGTAATTTATGAAAGCCCTTTAATTGCGCTTCAGCAGTTAGGAAACGCCAATACTATTTTTATACAACAGCGTGCCGATAATAGAATGCTGCTGGATAATAACGATGCAAATAATAAAGCTTTAGTTTTAAAAAAAGTAAATAAAGAAACTAGTGAATCCGAAAATTATTTTAAGGAATATTTAAAAGGAGAAATTACTGACCAAGAACAAATTTTAATTGATAAATTCCAAAATACATGGAAAACATATTTGCAGGAACGTAATAAAGCTATAGCTGCTGCAATGGATAATAATAATGATCTTGCAAAAAGCATAATGTATGGAACATCTAAAGATCTTGCTGATTCTTCTGAAGCTGAGTTAAAAGCAATTATCGCATTTAATGTTGTTAAAGCCGGGCAAATGTATAATACTTTGTATAATGCTTCGCAGCAATCAAAAACAATGATTTTAATTCTTGTCCTTTTCTCTGTTCTTTTTTCACTTGCAGTTGGCCTTTTGATTGCAAAGCAAATTACCAAACCTGTAAAAGATTTGACTGAAAATGCTGACAAAATTGCAAATGGCAATCTTGAAGTATTAATAAACCAAACGACTAAAGATGAAGTCGGCAGACTTGCTGGTTCATTTAAAATTATGGTTGAGAAAATTAAAATGGGAATAGAAGAACTTCAGTCAGAAAAAGTTAACGTCCAAAATAAAGTTGATGATGCCGTAAAAAAATCAGAAGAAGAAAAAGCATATTTATCTTTGAATGTAGAGAAGATTTTAGTAGGTATGGAAAAGTTTGCCGGCGGAGATTTAACAATTGGATTAGCAATTGAAAAAAATGATGAGATCGGTAAATTATCCGAAGGTTTCAATAAAGCAGTTAGTAACGTTGGCTCTTTACTTTCACAAGTGAATGAGGCAGTTCAAGCCACAGCAAGTGCAAGCAACGAAATTTCATCGAGCACAGAACAAATG
>DAIEML010000029.1 GCA_027349615.1 Ignavibacteriales bacterium
AATGCAGAACAAGATGTAATTAATTACGCAGAATCAAAAGGAGCTTTAATTGTTGCGGCTGCTGGAAATGATGGTCTTGCAGAATCATTTTATCCCGCATCTTACAAAGGTGTTCTTTCTGTGGCTGCAACAGATGAAAATGATTATGTAACAAGCTTTTCAAATTATGGCGAGAATATAGATGTATGTGCACCAGGAATTAATATTGCTTCAACTTGGCAGCCAAACAGTTATGATTTCACTGGCGCTGGAACTTCGTTTTCTTCACCATTAGCAGCTGGGCTTGCAGCTTTAGTCGTTTCTCATTTCCCCAACTATACTCCCACTCAAGTTGCTGAGCAAATTAGAGTTAATTGCGATAATATTGACAGCTTAAATCCAAATTATAAATTTCAATTAGGTGCAGGAAGAATAGATGCTTATAAAGCACTTGCAAATTCAAATTCTATTTCGGCTAGGGCGATAAGTTATCAATTTTCTGATGCGGCACCTGGCGGAAACGGCGATGGAGTTTTTCAACCTGGTGAAACAATTTCGGTTGGAATTAAATTTATGAATTATTTGAGTCCGATTAATAATTTAACTATTACTCTTAACAGTATGAACTCATATTCAACAATTGTAAATGGTACTTTTAATATAAACAATGTTGCTACGCTTGATTCATTTGATAATTCAACATCTCAATTTACAATTAAACTTTCCAATTCACTTCCTTTTGATCAGAGTCTTCAATTCAGATTAGATTATTCAGATGGTACTTATTCTGATTTTCAGGTTTTCAGTATTCCGGTTAATCCATCTTACTCAACGCAAACAAACAATAATGTTGCGTTAACAATCGGAAGCAAAGGAAATTTTGGATTCAATGATTATCCGACAAATATGGAAGGTAACGGATTTGAATTCATGAATGGTAGTAATATGCTTTTTGAAGGCTCATTGATAATTGGAAATTCATCTTCAACAATTGAAGATGCAGCACGCGGTGCTAACCAAAATTTTGAAGATACTTCATTTAGTATTGTTGAACCATTTAAAATTCAAATTCCAGGTCATAATTCCGATCAGCAAGGTGAATCCATTTTTAACGACAATAATGCCGGTACTGCTAAGTTAGGAATTTTAACAAAGCTTCAATCATTTACTTATACAAATTCACCGGACAACAACTATATTATTTTAAGATACAGCTTTACTAATAATTCAGGCAATAACATCTCTAATTTTTATGCGGGAATTTTTTGTGATTGGGATTTAGTTGATGGACAGAATGATTCAACTGCATGGGATGGAACTGGTAATTTTGGATATGCGCTGCATACAATTTCAGGCTTTAATACAATGGTTGCAACGGCGTTAATTTCATCAGCAAATTATGATTTTTGGGGAATAATGAATGACGGTACTGATGGCTCGTGGGGAATTTATACCGGATTCCCAGCCTCTCAAAAATGGCAGGCAATTTCAAGCGGTATTGGAAAGCAGAAAGCAGGCCCAGGTGATATTTCTAATGTAACTTCCGGTGGACCATTTACCATTCAAGCCGGGCAAACATTAATTGTTGCTTTTGCTATAGCTGCAGGAAATAATCTAAACGATTTGAGAACAGCAATTAGCGAAGCCCGAACAAAATATCAAAGCATCCCAACTGCTATAGAAAATAATTCAAATCCAATTCCTTTGACTTACAATTTGATGCAGAATTATCCAAATCCATTTAATCCGTCTACGGTAATTAAATATCAAATTGCTAAGCAAGGACACGTTGCATTGAAAATTTTTGATATGCTTGGAAGAGAAGTTCAAACTTTGGTGGATGAAGAAAAACCAGCTGGTTCTTACACTGTAGAATTTAACGCAAGTCCGCTTGCCAGCGGTGTGTATTTTTATAAAATTATTTCAGGTGATTTTTCCCAAACAAAGAAGATGATTTTGATGAAATGATCTTCAGTTGTTTAGATTTAGGATTTTCTCTTAGGTTAGATGATTTACTTATGGAAATGTTTAGAAGGCATGTTTTTCTTCATTTTTAGATATTTTTAGGCATTTCTATACGTGTGTTCCTTTGTTCTGGATGTTCGTTTCTTTATTCCGAACGTATGTTTCTTTGCTCTGGACGTCCGTTTCTTAATTCCCAACATATGTTTCTTTTCTCCCTATGTTGTTTCCTTTTATCGCTACATCTGGAATTTAATTCCCAATGTACGTTGCTTTGATATGAACGTACAGTCCTTAGTTCCGAAGGTTTGTTCCGTTGCTTCCAACATAAGTTTCTTTGCTCTGTTCGTTAGTTTCTTTTCTATTTATGTGTTTAGTTTTATACTGCACATCCGTTCTTTAGTTATTAACAAGTGAAATTAAGAAGCGACGTTTAGGAAATAATATTCGCTGGAACTGAATTTTAATTTTTTTGTTGATTCCATGTTTTTACATCCTCTTTTGGCTGAAAAATTCCAATGGTTTTTAGATAAATCAATAATTATTTAATAAAAACAATTTATATTTTTACCAACAATTCTATTTTAAAAGTTTTGGAGGAATTTACATGTCCACAAGAAGAAAATTCATAATTGAAACAATCGCAGCAACAACTGCCGCCGCCGCGTCAATCTATCCTTCAGGGAAAAAACTTAGCAAAGGATTAATGTCTTTTGAAAAAAAAATTGACAATTCAAAAACTGTAACTAAACCGATTGTAATTTCAACTTGGGATTTGGGAATTAAAGCAAATGCAAAAGCTTGGGAAATTCTTTCATCGAATGGCAGAGCTTTGGATGCTGTTGAAAAAGGAGTTGGTGTTGTTGAAGCAGATCCTTCTATAACTACTGTTGGCTATGGCGGTTTCCCTGATCGCGATGGTTTTGTTACACTTGATGCCAGCATTATGGATGAATACGGAAATGCCGGTGCAGTTGCATTTCTTCAGCATATAATGCATCCGGCAGCAGTAGCAAGAATGGTTATGGAAAAAACTCCGCACGTTATGATAGTTGGTGATGGCGCATTGCAGTTTGCTTTAGCTAATGGTTTTAAGAAAATGAATTTGTTAACAAAAACGGCAAAGGAAGCATGGAAAAAGTGGCTGAAAGAAAATCATTATAAACCTGTAATCGATAGAAATAATCACGATACAATCGGTATGCTTGCAATTGATAATAATGGAAATTTATCGGGTACTTGTACAACAAGCGGAATAGCTTTCAAATATCACGGAAGAGTTGCCGACTCGGCAATTATTGGTGCAGGATTATTTGTCGATAATGAAGTCGGAGCCGCGACATCAACTGGACTTGGAGAATCAGTAATTAAAATTTCCGGAAGCCACCTGGTTGTTGAAAAGATGAGAGAAGGCAAATCGCCTCAAGAAGCTTGTGAAATTGCAATTAAAAGGATTGCAGAAAAGCAAAAAGATTACAAAACTTTTCAAGTTGCTTTCATTGCAATTAATAAACAAGGAGAAGTTGGTGCATACGCAATACAGAAAGGTTTCCAATATGCGCTTTATCAAAACGGTGAGAATAAATTATATGATTCAGATTATTTATTAAAGACATAATTAAACCTTCACCAACTTTATTAATATTTCTTGTAAACTGTTAATTTAGTATATTTATAAAAAGATTATTTCAAATCAAACCTCATGGCAGCTAAGAAAAATTCTAAAATTAATTTTAATGATGAAGATAATTCCGATGTGAATAATCTAAAAAATAAAAATATTGTATCATCAAAAAGAAACGGTAAGAAAGAACATTTAGATAATAAAATTGATTATCCAGTTTCGGATTTTATAAGCGGAATTGATGATAGCTTTTTATGGCATTTGAAAAAAGTTGGGGAAACAGAAAATGTTTTTTACTCAGAAAATATTTTAAAAGTTACAGGATATTCGGGTGATGAATTAAAGCACTTTCCTGGAAGAGGAAATGCGATTGTATTTGAAGAAGACCAGCATAAAGTAAAAAAAATTTTTAACGAATTTGTAGAAGATTCATCTAAAAATTTTATAAAACTAATTTACCGGATTATTAAAAAAGACAAAAAAGTTGTTTGGGTTGTTGAAAGCGTTTCTGTAAAGCGCAATTTTGATGGTGCCGCAATTGAATTCAATGGAATTGTTACTGATATAACTGACTTGAAAGAATCAGAAATTTCACTTGAACGATCTCTGGATAATTTTAGGCAGCTAAATTCTTCGAAAGATAAATTTATTTCAATGCTCTCGCATGATCTTCGAGCGCCGTTTACAAGCATTCTTGGCTTTTCCGAAATTTTAATAAACGAACCAAACTTAACAAATGAAGAAAGGCTTGAGTATTTAAATTATATAAATGATTCTTCGCAGAACCAATTGCAGCTTGTAAATTATTTGCTTGATTGGTCGCGTTTGCAGACAGGAAGAATAAAAATTGAGCCGCAAAGATTAAATGCGCAAAGTATTGTCTTTAATTGTATTTCATCTTTAACCGGAAATGCAATTAGAAAAAATTTAGAAATAAAAGTTCAGATTAAAGATTCTTTATTTGTGCAAGCTGATGAAAGATTATTAACTCAAGTAATAACTAATCTTTTAAGCAACGCAATTAAATATTCGCCCGAGGGGAAAACAATAGAAATTTCTGCTGATTATTTTAACGAAAAATTTGTTGAGTTTATTGTTAAAGATGAAGGACTCGGAATTTCTGAATCTAATAAAGCTAAATTGTTTAGAATAGAAAAAATGTTTTCCACTGAAGGTACTAAAGGTGAAAAAGGAACCGGCTTAGGACTTTCACTTGTAAAAGAAATTATTGAAAAGCACGAAGGAGAAATTTGGTTTTATTCCGAAATAGGAAAAGGAAGTGAATTTCATTTTACAATACCTTCTTCGCCAAACACAATTCTTCTGGTTATAAATGGGTATGACGAAAGAAATAGATATGAATCAATTCTAAAGGAAAATTTTCCGGGTCATCATGTTATTTGTGTTAAAAATGGATATGAAGCATTGAGCCATTTTTTAACTCAACTGCCCTCATTAATTATCACCGAACACGAATTATCTTTAATGAATGGAATTCAATTTATAGAATCGATTAGGCGTGAGGATAAAGGCGGAAGAATTCCTATTATAGCTTTGGTATCAGATGTTTCGGAAGATATCTCACGCGAATATAAATTATTTGGGGTGGAAACAGTTTTGCAAAAACCTGTTGATGAAGAACTTTTTAGTGAGAAAATACAAATTGTTTTAGAGTATCAATAACTTTGGGGATCAATTCATTGGAAGAATATCAAAATTAAAATTATATTTTTATTGCTTTCTAAATTATTTTAGCTGTATAAATTTAAAATGAATATTTAAAGGAGACTGTCTTGAATATTGCAGTAGTTGGAACTGGTTATGTTGGTTTAGTTACCGGAACATGTTTTGCGGAAACCGGAAATAATGTAACATGTGTTGATATTGATAAAGCGAAAATTGAAAAAATGAAGCAAGGCGCAATTCCGATTTATGAACCAGGATTGGATATTTTATTTGAAAGAAACATTAAGAACGGAAGATTGGTTTTTACAACTGAACTACATGAAGCGGTTAGAAAATCAGAAATAGTTTTTCTTTGTCTGCCTACACCTCAGGATGGTGACGGCAGTGCTGATTTAAAATATATTCTTGGTGTGGCTGATGATCTTGGAAAATTATTTAAAGCCGAACCAAATATTGGTTATAAAGTATTGGTTGATAAAAGCACAGTTCCGGTTGGCACAAGTGATAAAGTTAGAAAGGAAATTCACAAGCACGCGCCAAAATTTGAATTTGACGTCGCATCAAATCCTGAGTTTTTAAGAGAAGGTATGGCGGTAGATGATTTTATGAAACCTGAACGCGTTATCATTGGGACAAGCAATGAAAAAACGAAACAACTGCTTGAACAATTATATGAACCATTCGTTCGATCAGGTAATCCAATTTATTTTATGGATGAGCGTTCAGCTGAGATGACAAAATATGCTGCAAATTCTTTTTTAGCCGCAAAAATTTCTTTTATGAATGAGATAGCAAATCTTTGCGAGCTTACCGGAGCTGAAGTAGATAAAGTACGAATTGGGATCGGATCTGATTCAAGAATTGGAAAAAGATTTTTATTCCCCGGTGTTGGATACGGCGGATCTTGTTTTCCCAAAGATGTAATTGCACTTGTTAACACAGCAAACGAAAATAAATATGATTTTAAAATTCTTAAATCTGTTATTGACGTTAATGAAAAGCAGATCGAATTATTCTCTAAGAAAATTTTACATCATTATAATAATGAAGTAAAGGGTAAACATTTTGCACTATGGGGATTAGCATTCAAACCAAACACTGACGATGTTCGTGAAGCTCCATCAATAAAATTGATTAAAAATTTGCTTTCTAAAGGTGCTTCAATTTCAGCTTACGATCCTGAAGCAAAAGAAACTACAAAAGCAGTAATTGGTGAAAAAATTACTTATACTGAAAATGCTTATGAAGCCTTGGAACGTGCCGATGCGTTAATAATTGTTACCGAGTGGAATGAATTCAGAACCCCTGATTTTCAAAAAATAAAATCTTTGCTGAAAAAACCAGTAATATTTGACGGCAGGAATTTATATGATCTAGATAAAATGAAAGCAAATAATTTTACTTATTATTCTGTGGGCAGGGCAATAATTAAATAAAACTTTTTTTTGATCTAAAATTTTAAATTGGGTAAATCAATGGCAAATGAATTGAACGATAAAAAAAATCCTGCTGCAAGCGGGAAGTCCTGGTTTGCACTTTATACTAAGCCCAGAAGTGAATTCAAAGCAGCCGAACAAATTGAAGAACATGAAATTAATTATTATTTGCCGACGATTACAGCATTAAAACAGTGGAGCGATCGCAAGAAAAAAGTAACTGAGCCATTGATGCGCGGATATATTTTTATTTATGCGGATGAAAAAGAGCGTGTCATTTCTCTTGAACAAAAAGCAATTGTGCGCTGCGTTTTTGATGCCGGTCGCCCTGCTAAAATTCCTCAATGGCAGATTGATAATTTAAAAACAATGCTTACTACAAAATCTGATTTTTATATTCACGAAGGCTTGGTCCCAGGAGTTTTTGTTAAGATTACTGACGGTCCGTTTGCTGGCGTTATTGGAAAAGTTCAAGGTAATGAGAATGATAAGACAATCGCAGTTTCAATCGATCTTTTAAATCGCTCTGTCATCGCTCATCTTCCGAAGGAAAGTGTTTTTGAAGTTATTGATGAAAAAACCGGTCAGTAATTTCATTTCTTGCGGTAAGTGAATAAATTATTTAAGTTAACTTCAATTTTAAATCGGTAAAATATCTTGGAACAAAAAGAGTTAAATGCTGTTGAGAAGGGTGAAAAGATTGATCATTTTCTTTTAATAAGAAAGTGCGAATTAAGACAAACCAAAGCAAATAAACCATATCTTTATCTTGAACTTGGAGATAAAACTCAGACGATTGGTGCAAATGTTTGGGAGAATTTTGAAAATCTTTTTAAAACTATTCAAAGCGGCGAAGTGGTAAAAGTTCAGGGCAGCATGGATGATTATCAAGGAAATCCACAAATAAAAATTACTTCGCTTAGAAATCTTAAACCTGAAGAAAAAATAACTCCGGAAGATTTTCTGCCAAAATCTAAAAGAGATTTAAGCGAAATGAAAAAGGAAATTAAAAACAGAATTGAAAAAGTTTCTAATCCTTTTCTAAAACAATTGATTAAAAATATTTTCTTCGGCGATAATTTTGAAAAATTTATTAAATCGCCTGCCGGTAAATCATGGCATCATTCCTATTTGCACGGGCTTTTAGAGCACACTTTGGAAATAATTAAAATTTGCGATCTTATGTGCGACATTCATCCGGAAATAAATCGCGATCTTCTAATTTGCGGCGCAATGCTTCATGATTTTGGAAAAACGGAAGAATTAGGCTCAAGTGTTTCCTTCGATTATACAGACAAAGGAAAATTACTTGGACATATTGTTATCGCTTCTATGATCGTGAATGAAGAAGCAAAGAAAATTCCCAACTTCCCGGATGATCTTAAAAATTTATTATTGCATTTAATCTTAAGTCATCAAGGAAAACTTGAATTTGCGTCTCCGGTTGTTCCAAAAACTTTGGAAGCAATAACACTTTATCAAGCCGATGAACTAAGCGCAAAAGTTAATGCATACAAAAATGCTTTATCTATGAATTCTATTTCGGAAAATAAATGGACTAAGTTTATTTCTCTTGCGGCAACCGATCTTTATAACCATGGTTTATCTTCAGAAGTTGATAACCCGGTTAATAAATCATTATTTGATTAATAAAATAGGGATTCGTTATGAAACCTTCTTCAAAATACTTACTTTTATTTTTTTCAATTTTAATTTCAATAACAATTTCAAATCTTACCTTCGGGCAAAAATTAGAAGATCTGCTTAAGCAAGGCGACGATTATCTTGATGTTAATTTTGATAATCAAAAAGCTTTAGATGTTTTTCAAAAAGCTGATAAACAATATCCGAATAATTGGGAAGTTTATTGGCGGTTGAGCCGCGTTTACGTTTACATTGCAGAAAAAATGCCAGACAAAAATGGTGAACAAAAAGATGCGCAGCTAGCAGTTTATCAAAAAGCTTATGATTATGCCGATAAGTCAGTTAAACTTGCACCGGATCAATCAATTACATATTTAAGAAGAGCAATTGCCAACGGAAGAATCGCTTTGTTCAAAGGTGTGTTTTCTGTTGCCGGAGTCGTTAATGCAGTTAAAGCAGATTGTGATAAAGCAATTAGTTTGGGTAACGGCGGAAATTATGTCCAAGCACTTGCGCATTACGTGCTTGCAAGAACGAATGATAAAGTGAGCGAAAAATGGAAACCGGCTCGCGCTATACTTGGTCTTGGTTGGGCAGATATTGATAAAGCGTTCAGCGAGTATAACATTGCTATTAAGCTTTATCCTAACTTCAGAATGTTTTATCTCGATTACGCAAAAGCATTGATTAAAGAAGATGATTATTCAAAAGCAAAAGAAATGTTGAACAAGGTTATTCAAAGTCCAAAGAGAGATGAGAATGATGATAATCAATTATATGAAGCGAAAAATCTTTTAGAACAAATTAAAAATAAATAAACATTTTTTTCAGGGGAAATGAATGGAAATATCAAAAGAAACTATTGATAGAATTTCATCTGCTAAAACAATTGTGTTTTTTACAGGTGCCGGAATTTCTGCGGAAAGCGGTATTCCTGTGTTTCGCGGTAAAGATGGAATTTGGAATAAACTTAAACCTGAAGAGCTTGCAAATTTTAATGCCTTCTTAAAAAATCCTGAAATGGTTTGGGAATGGTATAACCATCGAAAAAAAATTATACACGATTCAAAACCAAATGCTGCTCATCTTTCAATAGCTGAACTTCAAAATTATCTTCCGAAAGTAATTGTTATAACTCAAAACATTGATAATCTTCACCGGCGCGCCGGAAGTAAAATAATTTATGAACTTCACGGAAATATTGAAAGAAATTATTGCGTTAATTGTCATAAATTTTATAACCGCGAAATCGATTTAATGTATGGAATTCCTAAATGCGAATGCGGCGGATTGATTCGCCCTGATGTTGTTTGGTTTGGAGAATTTCTGCCTGAAAACCAATTAAACTCCGCTGAGAAAGCTGCTGAAAATAGTGATGTGTTTTTTATTGTGGGAACTACAGGAGTGGTTTATCCTGCAGCTTCATTGGTATATACAGCCAAAGAAAATGGCGCATATCTTATTGAAGTAAATATTGAAAAAACAGAAATATCTTATCTTGCCAATGAATCGTATTTCGATAAAGCAGGAGAAATTCTTCCAGCAATAATTGAAAAATTAAAATTAAAGATAAGCAGTTTTTAGAACGAAATATCTAACGCCGTTTTACTTTTTGTCTTTATTAATTTTCTTTCCAATAATTTTACACAACCTTTGAAATTCAAACATTTCTTTTTCACTTAAAACGCTAAACTCTTTTACAATGGCTTCCAATTGCTGCGGAAAAATTTTTTCAAACAAAATTCTTCCTTTTTTTGTTATGTAAATTGTAAAAAATCTTCGGTCACTTTTCTTTCTTTCACGTTCAACTAATTCTTGTTTCTCAAGGTTATCTATTACCATTGTTATATTGCCGCCGCTCTTAAAAATCTTTTTCGCTAAATCACTTTGACTTAGAGGTCCAAGATGAAATAGAGCATCTAAGACATTAAACTGACTTTGAGTTAAACCATTTTTTGTTAAATTTAAATTAACGCGGCTGTTAACAGAATCTGCTGCTCGCAGCAATTTGATGTACGAATCCAATGAATTAGTTTCTTTTCTAGTTCCCTTAAAATGTGTTGCCATAAAACTTCAAATAATGTGAAAAATTTAATTTTAAACTATCTGATGAAAATCAAATAATCAAATATGTGTTCTGATTAGAAAACTATATTGATTTCGGTATATAAGTTGCGAATAAATTATTAAATTTATCTTCAAAATTTCAACTCTTATTGAAAGGAATTTAAAAGTGAAAATCGCAATCGGATCTGACCACGGAGGTTTTGAATTAAAAAAATTTTTGATAGCTTGGCTCAAAAAAGAAAATTATGAAGTTATCGATCTAGGCAATCATGTTTATGATAGAGAAGATGATTATCCGGATTTTGCAAATGCAGTAGCTATTGAAGTTGCAAAAGGAAATGCTGATAGAGGAATAGCAATATGCGGCAGCGGAGTTGGCGCTTGTGTGGCAGCAAATAAAACTAAAGGAATTAGAGCCTGCGTTTGTCACGATACTTATTCTGCTCACCAAGGAGTTGAACATGACAATATGAATGTGCTTTGCCTTGGTGCAAGAATTGTCGGAGATGAATTATCAAAAGAATTAGTTAATGCTTTCCTTAATGCTAATTTTATTTCTGAAGGCAGATTTAAAAGACGATTTGATAAAGTGATCGCCCTAGAGAAATAAAATTATTATTTATAGAGTTGGAAAATTTAATTTTAATTTTTAAGCGAGTAAGATTTAATTTTTATTTAAGGTAATATTAAAAGTTGTACCAATTCCTTTTTCACTTTCAACATTTATTTGCGCACCAATTAAATCGCAATAATTTTTAACCAAAGCTAAACCCAAACCATTTCCCTCAAACTTTCTTGAATAACCCATTTCCTCTTGGCTGAATGCATTAAACAACTTTGGTAAATACTCTTTTGAAATTCCAATTCCGCTGTCCTTAATTTCAATTCTTATTTGATCATTATTATCGAAAGTTTTAATATCAACACCGCCATTGTTAGTATATTTTATTGCATTATCAATTAAGTTTTGCAAAATTTCAGTAATTATGTAATCGTCAGTTAATATTAGATGGTTGGAATGGTTAGAAATAAATTTTAAGGAAATATTTTTTTGTTCTGCGGAATTTTTGAATTCATAAATTAAATTATCAATAATCTCATTTAGATTAATTTTGATAAATCTTGGTTTTAAATTTCCAGTTTGAACCGCTGCCATATTCAAAATAAGATTGATTGTTCTTAATAAGCGTTTGCCAGCAGTATCAATTGAATTAAAGATTGATGAATATCCATCGTCAACTTTATTTCCCAATTCATCTTTTAATAATGAACTATAGCTCAAAATAATATTTAAAGGAGTTCGAATTTCATGCGACATCTGCGCAAGAAATTGAGATTTTAATCTATCGGATTCTTCGGCTTTATCTTTAGCCTCAATTAATTCCTTTGTCATTAATTTCTTTATAGTAATGTCTTCCTTAGTTGCTAAAAAGTGAGTGATATTATTTTTCGAATCTCTTATTGGAGTAATTGAAGCTGATTCCCAATAAAATTCGCCATTCTTCTTTTTATTATGAAACTCGCCATGCCATTCTGTTCCACTTGTAATGCTTTCCCAAAGTCCTTTATAATCTTCTGATGATGTTTCACCGGATTTTAAAATTCGAGGATTTTTTCCAAGAACTTCCTCAAGCGAATAACCTGTTAATTGAGAAAACTTCGGATTAACATATTCTATGTTGCCTAAAGTATCTGTAATAACAATTGAGTTTGGGTTTTGTTCAACTGCGCGTAATAAAATTCTTATTTGTTCTTCTGCTTGGTTTCGTTTTGAAATGTCTCTTACAATTACTTGAATTGCAGTTTTGCCCTGATAATTTATTGGAGCCGCCGCAACTTCCACAAATATAGTTGAACCATCAAGCCTATAAAATTTTTCTTCAGTTAATGTTTCAGGCCTCTTAAATAATATCATTTGTTTAATTCTGTTCAATGCCATATTGCGATAATCTGGATGAACAAAATCGATGGCGTTTTTACCAATAAGTTCTTCTTTATTTTTAGCCCCCATTAAAATAACTGCAGCAGCGTTGACAAAAATAATTTTGCCGTCTGCGTGCATTACTACGGCATCAGGTGATGATTCAACTAGCTGCCGGTATCGTTCTTCGCTATTTCTCAAAGCTTCGTCTGCTTTCTTTTGCGGAGAAATATCAATTAGAATTCCTCTTGCTCCCAAAAGTTTTTTATTGCGAATTATTGGGCTAGTAAAAATCATTACCGGAAATTTTTCGCCATTCTTTTTAATTGCCATATACTCATTTGATGTATTATGTTTTCCCGAAAGAATGGTTTGAAAATTTTGAATCGCTTTATCACGATCTTCCGGAACAATCATATCAAAAACTGTAAGATTATTTTTTAAATCCTCTGGACTGTAGCCAAACATTTCAAATCCGGCACGGTTTCCAAATTTTAAAATTCCATTTAACTCTACTTCAAAAACATTTTGCGGAAGAAGATCTACAAGTTCTTTAAAATTTAACTGGCTTTCTTGCAAAGCTTGTTCGGCTTTTTTTCTTTCAGTGATGTCTCTTACTATATTTTGATAAAATATTTTTCCATCAATCTCAATTGAGCGTGAACTAATTTCCACATCTAAGGTTGAACCGTCTTTTCGAATATGTGTTCCTTCAAATAAATTTTTATTTTTATTTACGGTTTTCTCAACACAATCTGAAGTAAAAACCTTGCATTCAATTCCGCAGATATCTTTGCATTTTAATTTAAGGAATTCTTCTTCCGAGTAACCATAAGTTTCAATGGCTCTATCATTTACTTCAACAATTCTTCCTGAATCATCTAATAATAAAATAACGTCGTTTGAAAATTTTGAGAAATTATCAAGCAACTTGATTAATGCTTTTTTCTCCATTGTGGTATTTATAACAGCTTTGGAATATTTGCGGATCAGAAAGTACAACATTATAGCTGTCGAAATGATAAAGAACCAACCTTTAATAGTTTGATATTTGGTTATCAAAATCGGATCTATGAATATTTTTTGTAAAATTGAATCGGAAAAACTTATCCATAATCCCCCAACAATTATGTATGTAATTATTGTTTTTAAAGCTCCGATAAAACTTTGCGAATTATAAAATCGCTCTTTATAATTTTCCATTGATAAATTCTTTATACAATTTTTATTTGTAAAATCATTTTATTGACAATATATCTCTCAAAATTGGCTTAAGTCCGCTGAATAGAAATTCAACTGCAATAACCATAACTATTAAACCCATAATTCTCATTAAAACTTTATTACCGCTGTCGCCAAGGAATTGCATAACTTTTCTTGCGCTTAATAAAATTGCCAAAGTAATTGCAAGAACGAGAACGATAGCAATTGACAAAACAATTTTTTGAGAAATTTCATGCGCATCATTCATCATAACAATTGCCGCCGTAATTGCGCCGGGCCCGCATATTAATGGAATTGCCAGCGGAGTAATTGAAATATCATTTGCAAAATCAACTACATTTTCATCGTCAGATTTGGTTCGGATTAATCTTGCTTGGAGCATATCGAATCCAGCCATGAAGAAAATAATTCCTCCAACAACTTTTAAACTGTTCACTGAAATTTGAAAAAATTCAAATATGAATCGGCCAGCGAAAGCAAATAATAATAAAGTTAATAATGCAGTTAAAACAGATTTTATTGCAACGTGTTTTGCTTCCGCCGGCTGCATTTCAGAAGTCATTGAAGTATAAATCGGAATTACTCCAAGTGGATTTACCATTGTAAATATTGATGTAAATGAGAGTAAGCCGAATTCAAAAAGATGCTGCATAAATTTATTTAGCCAATAATTCTGTTAATTTGTTTTGAAGAATTTCTTCTGCAAGCTTAACATGTTTTTCTTCAGTTCTTAAACCTGAAATAACTAATCTGCAAACAAATTTGCCGTTCAATTTTGTATGAGTTAAAAATATTTTCCCGGTTGAATTAATTTCGTTTATTAAATTTTCATTTAATTCATCGAGCTTTTGTTCATCATTTATTTTTTGTGGATGAGCGCGAAAACAAATTGTGCTGAATGGAACCGGCGCCATCCTTTCAAACATTTGATTTTGATCTATCCAGTTTGCAAAAACTTTTCCAAGCCTTAAATGTTCTTTAATTCTATTTGATAAACCTTCAACTCCAAAATACCGAATAATAAACCAAAGCTTTAATGAACGAAATCGCCTTCCTAATTGAATTCCATAATCCATATAATTTGTTACAACATTATCTTCAGAAGTTTTTAAATATTCGGGAATTAAACTAAAAGCTTGTTTTAGAATTTTTGGTTTACGCGTAAATAAAATGCTAAGATCAACCGGAGTAAACATCCATTTATGAGGGTTAACAACAAGTGAATCTGCTTTTTCGATTCCGTCTAAAATAAATCGCATTTCAGGAATCATCGCAGCAACACCAGCATGAGCCGCGTCTACATGAAGCCAAAGATTTTCTCTCTGGCAAATTTCTGCAATTTCATTTACCGGATCGATACTTGTTGTTGATGTTGTTCCAACTGTAGCAATAACACAAAATGGCAATAAGCCGTTTTTTTTATCTTTGGCAATTGCTTTTTCTAAAAGCGATGGAATCATTCTGAAATCTTTATCGACAGGAATTTTTTGTATTCCTTCAATTCCAATTCCAAGAGTTATAGCTCCTTTTTCAATTGAAGAATGAGATTGTTCTGATGTATAAATTTTTAATCGCTTAATCTCATTTCTTCCCGCAAGTCCTTTTTGGCGAATTTGATATTCGCTTATTTCTTCCCGAGCAGCAGCAATTGCGTGCATAGAACTTACCGATGCAGTATCATAAAT
>DAIEML010000002.1 GCA_027349615.1 Ignavibacteriales bacterium
GAAAGTAGTGAGTCCATTCCGTTTAATGATTTACTCATTATCGGCACACCAATTACCGGAAGAGTTGTATGTGCAGCAGTTACTCCTGGAAGGTGAGCCGCACCGCCGGCAGCCGCTATAATTACTTTTAATCCTCGCGAGGCAGCAGTCTTTGAATATTCTCCATGTTCGCCAGGAGTTCTGTGGGCTGATAAAATTTTTACTTCATAAGCTATGTCAAATTCTTTGCAAGTATCTATCGCTTTTTGCATTATACTTAAATCCGAATCACTGCCCATTATAATTCCAATTTGTGGATTTGAATTCATATTTTCTTCCTTATTTTTTTTGTTATAAATTTTTAATTATAAATTTCTCCAATCAACCGCATAAACATTCTCACCATTTGATCTTAAAAGTATTCCGCCATTTTGATCTGATCGTAAAATTTTAGAACCGATTGTTTTTAGCCTTTCTAAAACTTCGCGCGATGGATGCCCAAACTTATTTTGAATTCCGTCGCTTATCAAACTTATCTTCGGCATTACATAAGATACAAAATCATTGGCTGTAGCTGTTTTGCTTCCGTGATGAGAAACTTTTAGTACATCGGAATTTAATAAAGTTTTATAACTTTCAACGTAATGCATTTCAAAGCTTTTATCCAAATCACCGGTAAACAAAAAACTATTTTTGCCATAAACAATTTTCAAAACTCCGCTTTTACCATTAGTAGTTGATTTAATATTATTCGAAAGATCATTCATAACATAAACTCTGCAATTAGATATTTTCATAATCTTCTTACTGTAATATTCGAAAGGAACATTTTTATAGCGAAGAAATTTTTCAAACTTAATGTCTTTGGTAAACGAAGTATCAATCTGCGGTTTGAAAATTTTTCTGATTTTATTTTCATTAATTAAAGAAATAAATCCGCCGTAATGATCAGCATCGACATGAGAAACAAATCCGTAATCAATTTTATTTATGTTTAGGTAATTTAACAATGGAAGAATTACTCTTTCACCATTATCAAAATTAGCAGTTACTTCTCCGGCATCAATTAAAGCTGTTTCGCCATCCGGAAATTTGATTAAGAATGAATCACCTTGCCCAACATCAATCATATAAACGCTCAACTGATTTTTCACCATTAATTCTTTATCATCAATTAAACTGAATAACCAAATGTTGCAAACAACCAGTATTAATGCAGTAAGCTTTGCAATTTTTGATTTAAATATTTTTAACGAAAATAAAAATGCGCAGATTAAGACATAAAAAATTACAGCGTTGAACAATGAAAAATCTCTTATCCAAATAAATGCATATTCAAAGTTGCCGCTAAGTTTAACTATGTAAAATAATATTGATGAAAAAAGATCATTCGCTCCAGCAAAATAGAAAGCAAGAAAAGGGAAAACAATATTTAAGAATAAAGTAATAAATCCTAGTCCAACAATAAAACCGGCTAAAGGTATTACAAAAATATTCGCAAAGATTGCAATGAAAGATAACTTGCCGAAATAAATCAGCGTAAACGGCAATGTTCCGATTTGCGCGCTTATTGAAACTGCTCCAAATAAAAGTAAATTTTTTAAGGCGTTACTTTTTAGCTTTAATGAAAAAATAAATCTTTGGAAGATCGGA
The DNA here is from genome assembly GCA_027349615.1 of Ignavibacteriales bacterium. The sequence goes on from DAIEML010000002.1 coordinate 1,633, forward strand.
TAAATTGCAGCTATTGAAAAAACTGCGGCAAATGAAAGTTGAAATCCTGGTTTGAAAAGTTCTAAAGGATCAATAATTAATATTATTAAAGCAGCAACAGAAATTGAATTGAATAAGTTAGTTGAGCGATTCGTAATTAAGGCAATTAAAATTAGAGCTGACATAATTGTGGCTCTTACAACTGATGCTGGCGAATTCGTTAAAAGCATAAATGCAATTAATCCGATTATTGTTACCAAAGATTTTAAATAAACATTTAATCTTCCGAAAAAAATCAAAAATATCAAAACTATATAACCTACATGAAGTCCAGATACCGCAAGAATGTGAATTACTCCGGAATTAATAAATTCTGATTTTGTATCATAATCGATTCTACTTCTGTCAGCTAAAATTAAACCTCTCAGCAATGCCGCAGTTTGAACATTGTGAAGTTCTGAAATATTATCATCAATTGATTTTCTAATTCTATAAATAATATTTGCCGCAGTATTAAATCGATGGTTAATAAATTTTAATTCGCTGCATGATTTTGTAATTAAAATTCCTGCTGTACCTTGCTGCTGAAGATATTCATTATAATCAAACTCGCCTGGATTTCTCTTATCTCTTCCACGCATAAACAATCCGGTTAATTGGATATAATTTCCAGGTGAAATAATATTTGAAAGTGAATCCAATTTTCTATTTGAATCTTTTATCCTGCATACGAGGTAAATATTAGTAGAGAATTTCGAATTAGAATATTTGATCGAATCAGTTTTTAATTTAAAAATAATTTCTGATTCTTTTCTCAATTCTATATTTGAAATCTCCCCTGTTGCTGTAAAATCCTTTTGTCTTTCAAATTCTTTTGGCAAAAAGTTATAATTTGGTTCTTGAAATTTCGATAAAAATATTCCAGCGAGAATAATTAAAAAATAAACCGGGTATTGAAAAATTGGCTTTAACTTTTTATTGAAATTAAAAATAATTAGGAGTACAAATGCGGTTGCAGCCAATCCTAAGTATAAAAAATAATTTTGTTTACTTATTGGTAAAATAAAATTTAAAATGATTCCGAATATAAATAGGATTGTATATTTTATTGCCGGATAATCTTTCATTTATGAATCTTCATTATTGCCGGCTTAATCTGGGCTAAATCTTTGATCATGAAGGACAAATCTTCTGCATACTTTCCAGCAGTAATTGTTAATGATGGATTCAAAGTGTGAGACTTTGTTGCTAAGTCTTCTAAGTTTCCATGATCGGAACAAATTACTAAAGTTGTTTCATTTTCTAGCTCGGAAATTATTGTGAAAAGAAATTCATCTAATATTTGCAAAGTTAATTGCATATCACCGTCATATCTTCCATGCCCAAGGTGATCAGTTAGAAAATATTCATAAAGTGTAAAAGAATTTTTTGCGGCAATTCTTAACAGTCTTCTTGCTGCTGAATTTGGTTTAAGCACTTTTAATTTGTAACCGAGTTTTGAATTCCAACGTTCGTTTGTAATTTCTGCTGTTAATGCATTTCCCTTTCTAACATCTGAAGATGAATTTAATTTCATACCGGATAATTTACAGCTTAATGAAGTTACGCTTAATCTTGATCTTCCCGATTTTAAATAATCAAAAAATATTCGTGGATATGCATTTGCAAAGAAGGCTTTCTTACCAAGTGAAATAAAATGCTTGAAAATATTTTCTTCCTTAATAATCGGAATTAATGTTGAGTAAGGATATGGTCCGAAATGTTTGCCAACAAACTTTGGTGCATTCATTCCGCAAAAGATTGCTGTTTGTCCGGTTCCGCTTTGCGGCAATCCGTCCACTCCGAGTCTAGCATCTGTCGGAAATAAAAAAGCATTTTTGTTTTTCAAGATTTGATTATTTAATGATGGGATTTCACCAAAAATTTCCGAAAAAGTTTTAAAACCAAATTTGAAGAACGGATTAAATTGGTAATCTTCGTTTCCAATTCCAACACCGTCTAAAAATATCATCAAGATTGAATGCAAGACAATCTTCTTTTTTTATTTTAAAATTTTTAACTCATTCTTTAGATTCAACAATAATTGTAACCGGGCCATCATTTATGATTTTAACTTCCATCATTGCGCCAAAAACTCCTACTTTCACTTTAGATTCACCAAGATTCATTTTAGCTCTTGCAATAAATTTTTCATAAAGGGGAATTGCTTCTTCCGGCTTTGCCGCTTCAATAAAACTTGGCCGATTTCCTTTCCTCGCATCTCCGTATAAAGTGAATTGAGAAATAATTAATATTTCTCCGTTTACATCTTTAAGTGAAAGATTCATCTTTTCATTTTCATCTTCAAAGATTCTAAGATTGCAGCATTTATCCGCAACAAAATTTACATCTTCTTCTTTGTCACCAGTTTTTATTCCTAACAAAATTATCATTCCTTTGCTGATTTCGGCAGAATAATTTTCTTCTTGAATAAACACACCGCCTTCCGAAACTCTCTGAACAACTGCTTTCAATTTAGTTCTCCGCTAATTACTCTATCAATATTTAAATAATCTTTTTGAATTTGAATATTGTTGTAATCTTCTTTAATCAATATTTCTTTTACTGTAGAAGATTGATTCTCCCCAACTTCGAAAAAGACTTTCCCATTTTTCTTCAAAAGTGATTTCCCATTTCTAGAAATAATTTCATAAAAGCTTAGCCCATTGGATTCATCTGTTAAAGCTTGCCGCGGCTCGTAAACTCTTAATTCCGGTTGAAGATTTTGAAACTCTTCAGAAGAAATATATGGAGGATTTGAAACAATTAAATCGAAATCATTTTCTTTGTTTAAATATTTGTCAAACGCTGAATCAATAAATGTTATATTTTCAATTACTTGGTTTAGTTCGGCGTTTTTATTAGCAACTTTTATCGCCTCGCTGCTTGAATCAATCGCAAATACCTTTGCGTTTTGTAAATATTTTGCAAGACAGATTGCAATGATTCCGCTGCCTGTTCCAATGTCCAATATTTTTAATCCGTTTTGATTTTGAAATTCTTTTATAATTGTCTCAACTAAAATTTCAGTTTCTTGGCGAGGAATCAAGACTGATCGATTCACTTTAAATTCTAATCCGTAAAATTCAACAGAACCAACAATGTATTGAAGCGGCTCAAAGCTGCTTCTACGTTTTATAAATTCTCTGTACTGCAAAATTTCATTTTCAGCTAAAGGACGATCAAACGAAAGATATAATTCTAATCTTTTGCAATTTAATATCTTTTCTAAGAGGAGCTCGGCATTAATTCTTGGAGATTCTATTCCTTTATTCTTTAAATATTCTGTCGATAAATTAATTGATTCTAAAACAGTCAGCATGCGAGTGATTTTAAATTTAGTAATTAATCGTAAATATAAAATTAGATTTGAAAAGCATCAAATGGACATTTTTAATTTTACTTTACCGGTAATTAATCTGTAAGAAAATAATAAATCAGTAAACCAAAATTTATTTGAAGCGCACCAAAAGCTATCCCGCTTATCAAATCATATTTCCTTGTTTTATCAAGGTATAAATTGTCACCCGTATTTTGATATTGGCTGAAAAAATCATCCGCTTTTAATTTGAAATAAGCTGATACTGCACCGAGAGTAATAATCCCGCCGACAAAAAATTTAAAAATATTCTTCTTGAAAAAACTCACCTTATTTGCTTCACCCACATATTTCAATTTATAATTATTTACTTTATTTATAGAATTTAAAGTAATCGGAAGTTCTTCATAGTTGTTTTTTTTCAAGATCAAATTCTTTTCACTATTCGGAATGAACATTGGAGAATGACCAATTAAAGAATCTCCGGCATAAATGTATGAGTCTGTTGGATCTGTTTGAAGGTAAAGTAAATTCTTAAATTTAAAATTAACTGTCTTGGAATCATCGCAGTTTAATATAGAGATTGAATCTTTCAGTTCCCTAGCGTCCCAAGTTTTAAGTGGTTCCTTGGCAATTATTTTGTATGCTCCTTTGTTTAATTCAATATTAACATTTCCTTTTCCAACGAATTTCTGATTAACAAAAATCAATGCACTATCCAAATCTGTACTTATGGAAACTTTTACTTTACAGTCTTGTCCTTTTGCCATTGAATTAAATAGCAAAAATGAAACGGCAATTAATATTATTTTATTGAACAATTTCATAAGCTCCTAAAATTCCATTATCATAACCGATGAACAAAGTATTTCTAAAATATAATGGTGTTAATCTCGCATGTGAAGGAAGTATAAATCTTTTAGCAACTTTTCCAGTTTTAGTTTCTACAAAATCTAATTCACCATCAAGATTGGGAATTATTAAATAATTATTTGCTAAAAGAGGAGTTGCATTAATTACACCATTAATTTCATTTTGCCAATTTATTTTTCCATTGTCTATATCAATAGCGTAAAACCTTCCTCCTAAATTCCCGGCATAAACATAATTATCCTTAAATACTGGAGTTGAAATTATTTCTGAGCCGGTTTCAACTTTCCATTTTACAGTTCCATTTTTTAGATCGACTGCAAACAACACGCCATTTTTATCTCCGAGAAATGCAGTTGAATCCGATATAGAAATATTACTTGTAAAAATGTATCCTATTTTTTTTCTAAAAATTAAATCTCCATTATATGCATTTAATGCTATTACTTCGCCATCGTCATTTCCGATTATTATTGTATTGTCATTCATTGCCGGTGAGCAGTGCATATGAGCTTTTGTTTCAGCTTCCCAAACTTTTGAACCATTAATATTATATTTGTACACATTACCATTAATCGTATTAAAAATTACACCATCCTTTGTTTTAATTAATTCTGATAATATTTTATCTTTAATCTTAATATTAAATATTGGTTCACCGGTTCTTAGATTATAAAAATTTAATAGCGAATAATTTTCATTGTTCAATGAAATTGTATAAATCAAAATATTATTATCAACAATTGGTGAAGAAAATATTGCTCCTTTATCTTTTAGTTGCCCTAATTGCTTGCCGGTATTGAAATCAAGACAAGTTATCCAGCCTGATAAATCATTAATAAAAATATAGGAATCATAAATTGTAACTGTTGAATTTGTTATTCCGCCATTAATATCTTTTTCCCATTTTAATTTTAATGAATCACCAATTGAAACCGGAATATAAAAATCGCGGTAAGGAACTTTGCCGAACATTGGATAGGAAATTGGATCTGGCTTAATATCCAATTTTATTACTGATGGAAGGCATCCTTCTAAAAAAATTGTTAGGATAAATATTATGTAAAAATATTTTTTCAAAAATCCCATCCGAAAAAGAATTGATAAAAAAGTCTCGGTTGAAAATCGTTGAAGTCATTTTCAATTCGCTTGCCCACATCGTAGCGCAGCACTAAAGCTCCGAATAAATTAATTCTGATTCCAGCGCCGACACTTCCTAAAGTGCTTAAATAATTTGTATCCCATGCGCTTCCGGCATCAAAGAAAAGAGCACCGCGTATTCCATAAAATCCCATATCAATAAAAGGAAATTTAATATTAAGTTGATTGATTAATGGAAATCGTAATTCAACTGAACTAAGCCACATTTTTTGCCCGCGAATTGACCACAATGGCCAACCTCTTAAATCCCAGCTTCCTCCCATAAAATATCTTCGCGCTTCTTTTCCTTGATTATAAAATAAAGCGCCGCGAAACGCCAAAGCTGAGCTGTATCCAAGACGGAAATATTGCCGATAATCTGCAATTATAGAATAATAATTTACATTACTGTATTTTATATCGCTTGTATAACCAAGCAGTACTCTTGCTCTAATTCCATCAAGCGGCCCAGTGGGGCCCCAAAGAGAATTATCATAAACATACGAAAGTGTATTGCTTACCATTAATGCTTTACGCTCAATATCGCCGGTGTAAACTTGTTTATCGGAATTAATTATTGAGACATCGGATTCGATCCTATCAAAAATTGAAAGCGGAAAATACAAAAGAAAAAATCCGCCAAAGCTTCTTTCAAAAAAATATTCATCTGATTGTGTGATGTCATATCTGTCGCCGCTAAAGTGAAAAACTCCATAGCCGTAATTTGCCCGCTGTCCAAGATTTATTCTTTCAATTTCAACATTAAAGCTTTTTAAAATGTCGCTTTGAACTTGTGCTGTATTATAAATTAGGAAATAATAATTATCGTTGCCTAAAAGATCGCTTAAAGAAATTACAGCGCCGCCTTGGGTTCCAAATACAGGATCTGTAGAAACCTGGCTTTGTGCATAATCAATACTATATTCCCGCTGATATGTCAATTTTTCTTTTTCTGCACTTTTAGAAAGTGTTGTGGGGTCCCATTTCCCTGCTGTTGAGTCAATCTGCATTGCAATATATGATGAAGTATCAATTTCAATTCTGTTCAATTTCATTTTATATAAATTGAAAGAAAAATTTTCGAAACCTGAAAAAACTATTTTATCCGAATCAATATATACCGGATTAAACGCGCTTGTAATAAAATTTGTAACTCTTTTTATTCTGTGCAGAAACATTTCATCAGCAACGTTCATTTCATAAATGTTTCTTACTCCATCTAATTCCGAAGTGAAGAGCAAAGTTTTTTTATCAGGAGAAACAACTGGTGCAAAGCTGTTTGAATTTAGATAAGTTATATAGTTAATGTGATGGGTAATTAAATTATAAGAAAATAAATTATACATTTGTTTGTATTTACCGGCAGTTCTGTCCGATGAAAAAATTATTTGATCATCGCTTAATCCGAATGTAGGATCATGATCATCATAAATATCATTTGTAATTCGTACGAGAGAATCTGATGGAATATCAAGCATAAAAATATCGCTGAATCCTTTTTGATCAATCGCCTGAAACACAACTCTGTTTCCATCGCTTGAAAACTTTGGAGAAGAAATGCTGATTAATTCTTGGTTCTTGTAATCTTTAATAATTTCATTTTTTTTGATTGAAAAAAAATGAATCGCATCAGTGCCGCCGTCTTTAGTTACAAAAGTAATAATCCCGTCTTTAGAAATATCAATTGAAGATTGAAAAAGATGAAATGCTTCAAACTCTTGAGATTTTTCTCCACGAAGAACTAGCTCCGGTTCATTAAATTCTTCCAAAGATTTTTCTTCTTTAATTCTATAAAGAGACGAGTAACCATCGCGGTTAGCAACAAAATAAATATATTTAGTCCCGTTAACTTCAAAAGGAACCGGTGAAAAATTAAATCCAAAGTTTGTAATTTTTTCAGCAGCATTATCCGGCGGCGCTTTTTCTTTTATTAAAGGATAATATTTCCGCTTCAAATAAAAAACCCAATCTTTATCAATATCTTTTATTGATTCACCAAGAGTATATTCCATTACTTTATTGAAGCTTGAGTACATCCAAAAATTTTCAAGTATTTGTAGAACTTTTTCTTTACCAAATTTATGAGCAACGAATTCTAAAAAATTTTGTCCTTCCTTATACATTAAAAATGTTCCGCTTATTTGATAAATATTTTCCAAATTAAAAAAATATCCGTCAATAACTGCGTCGCGCATTACCATTCTTGCCTGCGAATCTTCATCCGTTGAGATATATTCTGCTAAGCCTTCTGTGTACCAAAGCGGCGGATAATAATCATCCGGCAATCGATGATCTTTAAATACCCGGTATAATTTTGCAGTCATAAATACATGCGTAAGTTCATGACGAATTACATGTTTAAAATCATGAAGCGATCCAGTATTTGGAATTACAACTCTTCCTTTCATGTATTCAAAAAATCCGCCGACACCTTCCGGAATTAATCCTGGAGTTGTATTTGTTTGTTCAAATTGATTAGATGTATTGTAAAATATTAAGGGAATTCGGTGAGAAATTAAAATGTTAAACCTTACTTTGTATTCTTCGTAAGTTTGTTCGGCAATCGATGCGCCGATATTTGCAACTTCCCCCATTTCCCCATAGTAATAAATATTGAAATGTTTTGTTCGTAGAATTTTCCAATCAAACTTTTGGTATTGAACTTTGTTTCTGCCGAAATAATAATATTGCCCAAAAATAGTTTCATTCGGAAAAATTAAAAGGCAAAGAAGAAAATATTTTATTAGTCTGTTCAATACGGCGGCCTATTGGTTATTCCGGATTGATTAGAGGTCAAATAATTCTAATTTCTTACTGATAAATTAAAATAATAGTTTAATTATTTTGATTCAGTCTTCAAGTTTAAAATTTTTTACTTAAACATAAACTTGAATTTATTCTTGAACTTTCTCTTAAACGTAATCTTGAACTTGAACTTAATTTATCCCAGTCTTTGTTTAAGAATATTTATGTTCTCAATTTCAGTTGGATTAAATCCTCTCAGCACTGCTGTATAATAAGTTATCCAATCGCCTAAATAAATCAAATCCATTAATCTTAGCTTGTATTCTTTCTCATTGCTTTTAAGTTTTATAACTTCCGCCCCATTTTTTGAAGCTAACTCCGAAGTAATCTCAAATCTTTTTTTAATTTGTGTTGGATAATCATCATCCAAAATTGTAATAAGCTTTGTATGAAATTGCTTTTCTGTGAATGATTCCCATCCGATAATTTCATTGTGATTGAGTTCCGGAATTACATTATGAAAAGCATGCAGTTTGGAATTTTCATTGAACTGACACTTAAATCTGTAACCAACTGCAGATGTTAAATCCGTTGCAGAATATATTGAAGGAATAAATCCCACCAATTCTTCTGCAAGTTTAATTGCAGAATTGTTTTCTTGAGAATATTCATTTCCTTTATTCTTCCAAAGATCAATAATTTGATTTACAAATTTACTTTGATCTGAAATCAATCCGATTTCTTGAAATGCTTTCAGCAAAGAAAAGAAACTTAAACCCAGAGAATATCTTGGTTGAAATCCTGGAAGTACTTTTATCATTGGCACATTTTTTTGAGCTGCAATTTTTTCAACTTTACCGCCGGTAGTTATACAAAATATTTTGCAACCTTTTGCTAACGCTGAATTAAAAACTTCAACAGTTTCCTCCGTGTTGCCGGAATATGATGAAATAACAACCAAAGTATTTTCATCTGCAAATGACGGAAGAAAATAATTTCGGTTTACGAAAAAAGGAAGTTTCATCTCGCTTCGTAAAAAATTCTGCATTAAATCTGCGCTGATTGCCGAGCCGCCAAGACCTGAAACAATTACTGAATGAAATTTTTTATTTTTCAGCGAATTAAGATCAAATTTATTATTCCATGCAAACTCAATTTGTTCGTAAGTTTTAATTAAAACGTTAAATTGATTTTCCGGATCGTATTTACTTACATATTCTGAAATTTTCATTTTTATCCTATATAATGTTTCTGGTTCTGGTTATTGAATTCTCTGTAAAAAATCTTTCTAATTTTTCAGCAATTTCTTTTTCAGTTGAGCACGCCAAACATTCGTCGGCTAAAACTTTTGCTTTTTGATATGAAATACTTCGTATTATCCTTTTTGCATAAGGAATTGTTGTTGGCGATAAGCTTAATATCGGTAAACCCATTCCAATCAAAAGCGGAATCGCTAAAGTGTCCGCTGCCATTTCACCGCAAATGCTGACCGTTTTATTTGCACGCATTGTTTCTTTAATTATATGATGTAATGTTCTGATAACTGATGGGTGAAATTCCTGATAAAGATCTGAAACTAAATCATTACCGCGGTCAACGGCCATTAAATATTGAATTAAATCATTTGTGCCGATACTTATAAAATCAACATCCGAGGCCAGTTCAAATGACATTACTGCCGCAGAAGGAACTTCAATCATTATTCCGATTTTTATATTTCTATCAAAAGGAATTTTCTCGCTTCGAAGCTCTTCCTTACACACTGAAATGATTGACATCGATTTCTTAATCTCCGAAATTGTTGTCACCATCGGAAGCATAAATAAAATATTTTTATGCGCGCTTGCTTGAAGCACAGCTCTGATTTGCGTCTTAAATAATGTTTCATTTTCTAAAAGAAGTCTGACACCTCTCAATCCAAGAAATGGATTCGGTTCAGTAAAACTTAAGAACTTAAACTTATCACCGCCAATATCAAATGCACGGATGGTTAACGGCGATGGATAAATTCTCGTAGCAAGATTTGTATAAATTTTTACTTGCTCACCTTCAGATGGGAATTCACCTAGCTCTTCTAATATTTGTTCGGTTCGATATAAACCAATTCCTTTTGCACCGTTTGTAATTACAAGATCAATTTCTCCGGTAACATCAACATTTGCAAGAAGAGTAATTTCCTTACCGTCTTTCGTTTGCGCAGGTTGATCTTTTAATTCTTTTAAACTTCTCTGTAATTCAGCTAAATGATCTGCTTTTGTCTGGAAATATTGTTTTTGATCATCAGTCGGATTTATTATTACATAACCATGAAAGCCATCAACAATAATTGTATCCCCGTCCTTAATTTTCTTTGTTGCATTATGAGTACCAACTACCGCCGGAATATCTAATGATCTTGAAACAATTGCGGCATGAGAAGTTAATCCTCCGTGATCGGTTACAAATCCTTTTACATTACATCGTGAAAGTAGAATTGCGTCTGCCGGAGTTAAAGAATCGCTTACAACAATCAAATCATTTGTAATTCTTGACTGCCATCTTTTCTTCTGCAAATTTCGGATGATTCTATTTTTTATATCTTCAATATCGCTGGCGCGTTCGTTCATATATTGTTCATGAGAAATTATCATCAACTGCTGATATTTTGATATTTCATCGTTTACAATATATTCTGGCTGACGTTTTTCTTTCTTAACTCTATCTTTAATATTTCCAATCAAAATTGGATCATCAAGAATCATCAGCTGAGCTTCAAATATTGCCGCACGGGTTTTATCCATTTTCTCTTTTGCAATCGCAAAAATTTTATCCAACTCTTTCTTCGATTTACTTAGAGCTTCATCAAAGTTTATAATTGCTTCATCAATATTTAAAACTAGTGAATCATTTATATCCAACTTCTCTTTTGTAAATAAATAAACTTTCGAAATTACAATACCAGGAGCCGCGGCTATTCCGGTAATTTTATTTTCAGCTTCTTTAAATATTTGTTTAAATGATTTCACAATTCATCAAATCCTCTATTAAAGTAATCGCAAATTTCCTCTGAAGCTTGCTGTTCATCTTCACCATCAAAAGTCAGAGAAAGCTCGGAACCCATTTCGGCTGCAAGCGTCATTACTCCAATAATACTTTTACCATTAATATTTAATCCGTCCTTTGAAATATAAAACTCACATTTATATTTTGCAGCTAATTTAACAATCGTTGCTGCCGGCCGTGTATGTAAACCGGCCTTGTTAATAATTTTTACTTTTTTTTCAATCATCATTTATTTCTGTTGATTAATAAATCTGCGAGCCAAATAAAATGTTCACGATTTTCGCTCTTTAATACTTTTATTGAAGTCAAAGCAAGGTTGGTAAATTTCTTTATTTCCTTTTTTGCTTCTTCTAAAATATTGAGTTTAATATACAAATCTTTATATTCTGAAATTTGATTATGCGAAATACCTTTTTCCTTTATTACTTTTAGCAGCTTTTTACGATCACTTCCCTTGGCTCTTTCAAGTGCTTTAATAAAAAGAAAAGTTTTTTTACCTTCGACTAAATCGCCGCCGATAAATTTACCTAATTCATTTTCATTTCCGGTGATGTCTAGCAAATCATCTTGTATCTGAAAAGCTATCCCAATATTTTTTCCAAATCCGGCAAGTGCTTTAATTTCTTTTTCACTTCCGCCGCCCAAAATAGCACCGATTCGACAGCACATTTCAATCATCGCCGCAGTCTTTAACTGAATCATAAATATGTATTCGCTGAGCAAAACATCTTTGCGGATTTCAAATTCTTTATTAAGACTTTGTCCTTCACAAACATCAACCAATCCTTTAGTAAATGCTTCTAGAATTTTTTTTGAATTACCGTTACAATCCTTTAACAGAAATTCATAGGCAACAGAAAGTAAACTATCACCGGCGAGGATAGCAGTGTTAACATCATACTTTTTATGAAGTGTAATCTTACCGCGGCGCTTTTCAGCATTATCCATAATATCATCATGAACCAAAGTAAAATTGTGAAGAAATTCAACCGCAACTGCCGCATTATATGCATCAGTTAATTTACCCCCAACAGCATTAACAGACATCAAAACCAACAACGGCCGAAGTCGCTTTCCACCCTCTTCCATTATATAAGATCCCGGTTCATATAAGGATGCGGGTTTTCGATTTTTTAATGATTCAGAAATTTTCTTTTCAACTTTTCTTCTTTCCTTTTCAAAGAACAAATCAAATTTTCTTTTTTCGCTCCCCATCAATATAATTTTTCCTTTCTAATTAGCTTATTGTTTCTCAGCTCAGAAATATTTTGTGAACCAGTTAAAAACATTATTCGCCGAACATCATCAAACCAACCTTCTATTAATTTTATGACACCCTCCGCATTATTTTTGTTCAATTCTTGCAATATTACTCTTGCTGACGCTGACAGATCAGCGCCTAATGCTAAAGCTTTTGCAATATCAAATCCATTTTTAACCCCACCGGAACCAATTAACATAAAGTCGAATTTATTTTTCAATTTGGAAACAGTTCTAATACAATAAGAAGTCGGCAAGCCCCAGTCCCAAAAATCATTTTTACCTAGATGATGATTTCTAAGAATTTCAACTCCGGTCCAGCTTGTGCCGCCAGCCCCCGCAACATCAATTCCTTTAACTCCGGTATTCAATAATTTTTCTGCGGTTGTTTTAGAAATACCCGCACCAACTTCTTTTACTATAATTGGAACCTTTAAATATTTGGCTAAATTCTCAATCGCTTTAAGCAGTCCTTTAAAATTCGGTTCGCCTTTATTTTGCATAAGCTCTTGAGCAGGGTTAGCGTGAATTACCATTCCATCGGCTTCAACAAGATCAACTAAAAATTTTAACTTATCAAAAGTTTTAAACTGAACAATTTGTGAAGCACCAATATTTCCAAGCACAGGAATTTTAGGTGCATTTTTCCTAATAACTTTATACGATTTATGAAATTGATCATTCTCCAATGCCTGCCGCTGACTTCCAACTCCAAGTGGAATATTTAATTCATTAGCCGCTGCAGATAATTTAGCATTAATATTTTCAGCTTCTGTCACTCCGCCCGTCATGCAAGAAATTAAAAATGGAAAATTTATTTTCTTACTGAAAAAATCTGTTTTAAAATCTATTCTTGAAATCTCAACTTCAGTAATAGCGCAATTCTTAAATTCGTAATTCTCAAAACCATTTGTCTTATACTTAAATGAAACCTCATCAGTTAAACATAACTCAAGATGCTCTTTTTTTCTTTGAGAAGTTGAGTTATTTTTTCTCTGCATAGCGGCAAATCAATAAATAAAATTAAATTTTACGAAAAGATATTAAAATTTAACAAAAAATCCTCGAAGTGAAGTATCTGATTAATTCAATTTCACAAAGAAATATTTAAGACTTTTAATACTATTTCATTTATTTTAAGCACTAAATTTTTTCAACTACTTGAAGGATCATTTAATGGAGAAACCTCGTCTAAGCTTCATGCAAATCTGGAATATGAGTTTCGGATTTCTTGGAATACAATTTGGCTTTGCTCTTCAAAATGCAAATGTAAGTAGAATTTTTGAAACACTTGGCGCAAAGATTGACGCTATACCAATCCTATGGATAGCCGCACCGATAACTGGTTTAATTGTGCAGCCAATTATTGGACACATGAGTGATAAAACTTGGGGTCGGCTTGGAAGACGCCGTCCTTATTTTTTATCAGGAGCAATACTTGCTTCTTTGGCTTTGTTGATTATGCCGAACTCTCCTGTCCTTTGGTTTGCTGCAGGAATGCTTTGGATTATGGATGCTTCAATTAATATTTCAATGGAACCGTTTAGAGCTTTCGTTGGCGATATGCTGCCTTCTGAACAAAGGACAATTGGATTTTCAATGCAGAGTTTTTTCATCGGCATTGGCGCTGTTGTTGCCTCAGCACTTCCTTATATGATGACAAACTGGTTTGGAATCAGCAATACTGCACAGGAAGGAATGATACCGCAATCAGTTAAGTTTTCTTTCTATATTGGTGGAACAATTTTCTTCCTTGCTGTTCTTTGGACAGTTTTCAGTTCTAAAGAATATTCACCTGAAGAATTAAAAAAATACAGTGAAGGTTCTGCTATCGATTCTTCTGCTAAACACTTTGATGAAACTCCAATTGCTCACTCAAAGTTTTTTAAAAGAGGATTAATCTGGACTTTAATCGGTGCTGGACTCTTCCTTATTTTCGATTTATTTATTTACATGGATTATGGATTAGGAGTATTCTTTGGAGGAATTGCTGTCTTCGGTGTTCTTCAATTAATTGTTGGATCAATGACAAAACAAAATAATACGAATAATGGCTTTGTTATTGTAATGAACGATCTTTTTAAAATGCCGAAAACCATGGTTCAACTTTCATACGTTCAATTCTTTTCATGGTTTGCACTTTTTGCAATGTGGATTTATACAACTCCAGCAGTTACACATCATATTTACGGCACGTCTGATACCACCTCGGAATTATATAATAAAGGCGCTGATTGGGTTGGCGTTTTGATGGCAGTCTATAACGGCTTCGCAGCTGTAATGGCTTTCCTTCTAATTTGGCTTGCTAAAAAAACAAGTAGGAAAAGTGTGCATGCAATAAGTTTAATTTGCGGTGGCCTTGGATTAGCTTCCTTTTATATCATAAAAAATCCTAACCTTCTAATTATTTCTGAACTTGGAATTGGACTTGCATGGGCATCAATTCTAGCAATGCCTTATGCAATTTTAACTGGCTCACTTCCCTCTCACAAGATGGGAGTTTATATGGGAATTTTTAACTTTTTTATTGTAATCCCGCAAATAACTGCCGCAGCAATATTAGGGTTCTTTGTTAAAAATCTTTTTGGAGATGAAGCAATTTATGCACTTTTACTTGGCGGGGTTTCTTTCTTGATTGCTGCTTTACTTGTAATGAAGGTTGATGACATTGATGAAGTAAAATTGAAATCCTAAAATCAAAAAAATATTAAGAGAGACATTTAATTTGCGGTGATGGCTCTGTCTGCCGCCAATCTACCGAAATAGATTTAGACAGTTTTTCCATCACCGCAATTTTTCTTTGTAACTATACAATTATGATTTTAACTAGCTATCATCAAATTCGATTTCAAAATAGCAATTCGTAAATTTTAAAATCCAAATAAAACTTAGAATTTTGATTCTACTATTATTAAATTATAATTTATTTTTTCTTGGCATTAACATAAGTGAACCCACTTCTACCCATTTGATCAAATACCATATAACAAACTATATATATTATTTTTGTTATGCAAGAACAAAAATAAATATAGCCTCTGAATCAGAATCCAATTTATTTTATGAAGTATAATGTAATTTGAATGTACTCTGAATTCACTCTGAATATACTGTGAATATACTGTGATTGTACTTTAACAAGCAATTAAATCCCCTGTATACTCTATTTAATTGTTAGAAGGATTAAAATATAAAAATAATAAAGGCCTTTTATAATTAGTTACTAATTGCAAATAACCTATGTCATTTTATGTTTTGACCTTGATAAATTTAAACACCTAAGCTTCTACTTTATCTTCATTTACAAAAAACCATAAAGCTGCCGATATCGCCAAAGTTATTGTGCTTACAATAAAGATCAAGCTTTTATCTGAAGCTTTGCCGACTGCCTGCCCAACACCAAAGCTTGCTACTAATTGAGGAAGTACAACAGACAAATTAAATAGTCCCATAAACAATCCCATCTTCGCTTGATCTACTTTCTGAGACATAATTGCAAACGGCAAGCTTATCGTCGATGCCCAGCCAATTCCAAGGAATGCCATCAACAAATAAATTATAATTGGCTGAAATCCAAACAACAACATTCCCAAATAACCAAGCGCCATTGTTGAAATACAAATTGCATGTGTTTTTACTCTTCCAATTTTTCTAGTTATTGGTTCTAGTACAAATGCCGGAAGAATTGCGCCGACAGCATTCAATATCAAAAAACTGATTGATACAATTCTTCCCATTTCAATTTGAAGAGAATCAGAAACAGGATCGGTCGCAGAAATTTTATAAACTTTAAATTGAACATAAGCAAACATATAAACAAACATTGTTTGAATTCCAATCCAAGTAAATGAATGAGCTGCCAGAATCTTTTTAAATCCAATTAAATCGGCAGAACTTTTAGATCCTCCTTCAATCTTCTTAAATATAACTTTGAATATGAAAAATATTGTAATTGCAAAGCAAATAATTTCGATATAATAGTTATTCAATTCTACATGAAGAAGTCTCATTGTTATTGCGTATATCGCATAGATTAAAAATCCCCAAAGCGGTTGAATAGAATTTAATATTTCACCGAATGATGTTTTAGAAGAATTAGTTTTTTCCTCAGTCGAACTTTCACTTTTCAAAACTCTCGGTTCTTCAATAAAGAAAGTTGGAAGAATAGACAATGCGATAACAAAAAACACTCCCACGTATATTAAAACATAGTTATTCCAGATTGCACCAATTACATAAGCCAAAACGCCAAAGGTCCCCGAAACAGTTTGCATCCACGCATAACCTTTAGTTCGCTCAACTCCTTCATGAGTAACATCTGCAATAATTGATCTCGTTGGATTAAAGCTTACGTTTATTGCAAGATCAAGCGTAAGTGCAACAGCAATTGCAACACCAAGAATTCCAGAAAATCCAAGCGACGAAGAAATGACATCAATATTAGGCAAGGCAAGAAGCATAAGAGCAGCAAGAAATCCACCAATAAATATGAAAGGTCTTCTCCTTCCATTCCATAGCCAAACATTATCGCTAATGATTCCAACAATAACTTGTCCTAAAATTCCAGCAATTGGCCCTGAAGCCCAAACTAATCCTACATCTTCAATTCGCAAATGATATTTTGTACTAAGTATCCAGCTTAATGCAGAGATTTGAATAGACAACGCAAATCCCATTGCTGTTGCCGGAAGACTAAGTATAGAATAGAAAGAATTGGTTAGTTTCTTTTGTATCTCAAGCATAAAATTCTCACTTGCCTGTTTAAATAAAATTGTTGAAATGAATTAAATATACTTCGTTAATTTCTAGCTTAAACTTATTTAGAAATACTTGGATAATTTGAGTAAGAATAATTATCATTTCAAAAGTTGAAATAAATTACAAGAATATTCGTCAACTTTTAGATTCGTATTATCATTCAAACTTATAATTTTCCCTGTTAATAAATCCTTTAATTTTTCTCTGCCCGTTAGTTGATCATTAACGGAATGCAAATCAACACTCATCTTAGAATTATTATTATTCAAAACTACCATCATCTTTTCATCTTTATAAATTTTAAAATAAATAAAGACATCATTTGCTGGAGGGAATTGAATTAGTGTCCCAATGCTTAGCGACTTATAAGTTTTTCTTAATTGCAGTAAATGATGCACAAAATTATAAATCTCATTTTCAGTTTTAGTTCTTCCATTAGATGTAAATGCGTTACGAGTGTCTAATGGAAATCCACCTGGAAAATCAGCGCGAATTGAACCATCGTCTCTGCCGCCTTCAATTCCAATTTCGGTTCCATAATAAATTTCCGGGATTCCTCTTGAAGTAAGAAGCATCATCAATGCCATTTCGAATTTTTTTATATTGCCGTTAGATTGCAGCAAAGCTCGAGGAACATCGTGATTATCGATGAAAGTTAAAAGATCATTCGGATTACTGTATATAAAATCCTTCGCATAATCTTCATAAATTGTAGATAGATTCGAAGTACCTTTCAAAAAAGATGTATAAGTATCGTATGTTGCATAATCAGTTAACGAAGGTAAATACGAATTTATTTTTTTCGGATAAAAAGAATTCTTCTGAAAGCTAGAAAGAAAAACCGCATCTCCTGTCCAGACTTCACCAACAATATTAAATTTAGGATACTCCGTTAAAATTGATTTAGCCCATTTGGAAAGAAATAATTGATCGCTGTAAGGATATGTATCTTCTCTAATTCCGTCAATTCCAGTTGCTTCTATCCACCAAATTGTATTTTCAATTAAATAATTACTTAAATATGGATTAGTCTGATTCAAGTCCGGCATTTCATTGGTAAACCAACCTTTGGTTGTATTTATAATTGTGCTTGAATCTCGATGAATATCTGCAAAGGCAAGTTTATCATGCCGCGTCATTTGATGGTGGTTTACAGTTCCGTTAATCCAATCTTTAAAAGGTAAATCTTTCATCCAAGGATGATCAATGCTGATATGATTATTAACATGATCCCAGATAATTTTCAATCCTAAGGAATGAGCATCATTAACTAGTTTTTTGTAAAGATCAAATGTTCCAAAGCGCGGATAAATTTTATAAAAATCTGTTGCCGAATATCCATGATAGCTTATATGAGTATTATTTTCTACAAGAGGATTTATCCAAATTGCAGTAACACCTAAACCCTTGATGTAATTTAGATGATTTATTATTCCTTGAATATCGCCGCCATGCCTGCCAGAGGGATTATTGATATTATACTCGTTGATCATTCCTTTAATAATATTATTCGATGTATCACCATCTGCAAAACGATCCGGTGTAATAAGATAAATTACATCACTTTGATTGAAGCCTTGATATCGATCCTTAGAAGAACTTCTGCCCAAGAGTGGATAAGTTATTTCATAACTTGAATTCTTATTTTTCAAATTCAGTTTATAAAGTCCCGGTTGAAGATTTGGCGGAATTTCAATTTCAATAAATGAATAAGATGAACTCTCGGCGTTATGAACAGAAATTACTTTTAATTCTTTATTTTCAAAATTTGCGGAAATATTTTTAAGATTAGATCCATAAACCATCAACTGTACTTTATTCCATTTCATCCCAATCCACCAATTTGGTGGTTCAATTTTTTCTACTTTGATATTCTGAGCAAAAGTAAATGGGACTAAAAAAAAGAAAAATAGTAAAGCTTTTTTACGCACTAAGTATTCTCCGAACTAAAATCTGATGAAATATTGATTGTATAACGACTACCCCACCAAATGGGTAGTATGAATTCTACTTAAAATAAATTTATTACTTATAAAGCTATCTAAATTATAATTTTACATGGAAGCCGACAAATATTTGATTAAATTTAAAGTAAACAAAATTTAATAGATACTACCCTATTGGAGTGATTTTAAAAAAAATTTTGATCATGCTGTAAATAATTAAAATTTGTCTACTCAAGATTTTTGTATTAATCTGGAAAGTATTTCATCAAAAATTGGTAACTTTGTGAAGCATAATTCTTGCTTTTCTAATACAATAAAAATATTTTTTAGCCTACTTTTTTAAAAGTTATGATTAAAGAGAAAGATGACGAACGGGATATTACCGTTAACCGGAAAGCACGGCATGAATATTCGATTATTCAAACTTACGAAGCTGGAATTGTTCTTCAAGGTACTGAAGTAAAATCTCTTAGAATGGCAAAAACCAATCTTGTTGATAGTTATGCAAATATTAAGGATGGCGAAGCATGGCTAGTTGGTGCACACATAAGTGTTTATGATCAAGGCAGCATTAATAACCACGAGCCAACAAGAACTAGAAAATTACTGTTAAACAAAAGTGAAATTAGAAAATTAATTGGCAAAGTAAAAGAAAAAGGACTGACGTTAATTCCTTTAAGGTTATATTTCAAAAATGGAAAAGTAAAAGTTGAATTAGCTTTAGCAAAAGGCAAAAAAACTTACGACAAACGTGAAGCAATAGCGAAAAAAGATTTTCAAAGAGATCAGGAAAGAAAAATAAAATACTAAACTTTATTAATGAATAGATTTAAAAAAATATCTTTTGAATTTTTAGATTATTTTTCTTTTAATTACATATAAGTTTGTTAATTGATAGCAATTTATTGAGGATAATGACAAAAAATTTATTCCCTACTTTAAACGAACAAATGGACCTCATTAAAAGAGGTACTTTCGAAATAATTCCAGAAGAAGATTTAGTTCACAAAATTGAGAAATCACTTAAAGAACAAAAACCACTTAACATTAAATTAGGCTGCGATCCAAGCAGACCGGATCTTCACATTGGGCATTCAGTTGTATTAAGAAAACTTTCACAATTCCAATCTCTCGGTCATCAAGCAATTTTAATTATTGGAGATTTTACGGGAATGATCGGTGATCCTTCAGGTAGAAATGTTACACGCCCGGCACTTTCTCTTGAAGAAACAAGAATTAATGGACAATCCTATCTTGAACAAGCATCTAAAATTTTAGATAAAGACAAAACTAAAATTGTTTATAATTCCGAGTGGCTTGGAAAAATGAGCTTCGAAGATGTAATTAAATTATCTTCAAAATATACTGTGGCTCGAATGATTGAACGCGATGATTTTACAAAAAGATTTAAAGCAGGAGAACCGATCAGCCTACACGAATTTTTATATCCGCTTGCTCAAGCAATGGATTCTGTAGCAATAAAAAGTGATGTTGAACTTGGCGGAACAGATCAAAAATTTAATTTATTAGTTGGAAGAGATATTCAAAGAGAATTTGGAATTGAACCTCAAGTAATTTTAACAATGCCATTGATTGTCGGAACTGACGGCGTTGAAAAGATGAGTAAATCTTACAATAATTATATTGGAATTTCAGATTCACCAAAAGATATTTATGGGAAGACACTTTCAATTCCGGATTCGCTCATCTACAATTATTATGAGCTAGCAACCGATATTTCTAATGAAGAACTGAAATCAATTAGAGAACAATTGAATGATCCCCAAATAAATCCAAGAAATTTAAAAAGACAGCTTGCAAGAACTTTAGTCTCAATGTATCAAAACGTTCAGGCAGCAAAAGAGGCTGAAGAAGAATTTGATAAAATATTTATCAAAAAAGAAATACCCGATGAGATTCCGGTGATTAATTTAGTTGAAAAAATAAATGAGATTGGTATTTTAGATTTATTAGTAAAAGTTAATCTCGCTCCTTCAAAAGGAGAAGCTAGAAGATTGGTAAGCCAAGGCGGAGTAACTTTAGATAATGAAAAGATAAGTGACATTTCAGCAGTAATAAATCTTAAAGCAGAATCAATATTAAAGGTTGGAAAAAGAAAATTTATAAAAATAATTAATTAACTTAGAAAGGAGATGAGAATTTGTATGTTCCATCAAAAATATTTTTTACCAAAGGGGTAGGAAGACATAAAGAATATCTAACTTCATTTGAACTTGCTTTGCGAAGCGCCGGAATTGAAATATGCAATTTAGTTACGGTCAGCAGTATCTTTCCGGTTAATTGCAAAAGAATCAGCAAAGAAGATGGATTAAAAGAATTGAAGCCAGGACAAATTACCTTTTGTGTTATGGCTCGTAATTCTACAAATGAACCAAATAGATTAATTGCTTCATCAATTGGAGTAGCAATACCAGCTGACAATAATCAATACGGTTATCTTTCAGAACATCATCCATTTGGTGAAACTGAAAAAGTTGCCGGAGACTATGCTGAAGATTTGGCAGCAACAATGTTAGCTACAACGCTTGGCATTGAATTCAATTCAGATACAGACTGGAATGAAAGAGAAAATATTTATAAGATGTCCGGAAAAATAGTTAGATCTTTTAATATTACTCAATCAGCAGAAGGCGATAAAAATGGTTTATGGACAACTGTAATTGCAGTAGGAGTATTACTTCCATAATTGGGAAAATTAATTTTGTTTAATCAAATAACGTTTTGGATTGTATTTATATGTATTGCTTCGATTATTATTTTTATAGATTTATATGCAACAGAGCATAGGCAAGGTAAATTAGGATTAAAAAGAAGTTTAATGTGGAGCGGTGTTTGGATATCAACCGCTCTTTTATTTTGTGGACTTGTTTATTTTTATTCAGAAAATGGGGAGCAACGAGGAATTGAATTCCTTACCGGGTATCTCATTGAATATTCTCTATCAATTGATAACTTGTTTGTATTTCTAATGATTTTTAGCGTAATGAATGTTTCGGCAATAAATCAGCCACATGTTTTAAAATGGGGAATTTTAAGTGCAATAGTTTTCAGAATAATTTTCATTCTAGTTGGTGTACAGCTTATAAATTTATTCCATCCTATAATTTATTTATTCGGGATAATTTTACTTTATGCCGCTTATAAAATGGCATTTGGCGAAGAGAGGAAGATAGATTACGAAAAAAATCCTATTCTAAAATTAATTAGGAAATATTTTAATGTTGATTCAAGTTATGAAGGTAAAAAATTTTTCATAAAGAAAAACAAAAGAATTTTTGTCACTTCTCTTTTCTTAACCTTTTTATTAATCGAATCTTTTGATATAGTTTTTGCAGTTGACTCGATTCCAGCTGTAATAGCAATTACAAGAGATCCATTCGTTATAATAACTTCAAATATTTTTGCCGTGCTTGGACTGCGATCATTATATTTTTCTCTTGCCGGAATTGTAAATATGTTTTACTATTTAAAATTTGGAGTTGCAATAATTTTATTCTTTGTCGCAATAAAAATGCTTACTTCTCAATTTTTTGTCATCCCAATTCATCTTTCTTTAATTTTTATTTTAGTTTGCCTTGCTTCTTCAATTATACTTTCTCTATTGAGAAAGAAGACTTCTTAAATATTACTCCCCACAAATGAATTAAAATTGCACCGGCAAGACCAACTAGCATTGGTTCTATTTCACTAAGAATATAACTTCCGCTAAAATATGCTTCACGAACAAAAAACCACGTTACACTCAAAAATACTGAAGTTATTATTTCAAAAAATATTATTGAACTTTTAATTTTTAGTTTTGGATAGTAAGCACTTATAATTGGGAAAATAATTCCGGGAATACAAAATGATCCGATTGTATACCAAATTTCTATTACTGATGGAATAAAGAAAGCTAAAATTATTGAAACAATTCCTGAAATAATGAGTCCTATAACTGTGTAAAATTTTAAATTCTCCTCTTTACCATTCTTCTTTAATCTAAAAATAAAATCTTTTCCGATAGTTGTTCCGCTTAGAAAATAAAAACTATTCAAAGTTGACATAATGGTTGCAAACATTGCTGCATAAAACAATCCTTTAATCCCCGGGCCTAAAATTTTTTCAGCAAATAATGGAAAAGAAAGAACCGGATTTTTCAAATTTGGAAGAAGAGCTCTGGCATATAATCCTGTAGTAGTAGTGAGAAAATCAAATAGAGCAAAAAAGAAAATTGAAATGATTATTCCCTTTGCTGCGGTGCTTCCGTCTTTTGCTGCGTAACATCTTTGATGAAAGCCAGGATCTGCAAATGTCCACAATGCAATTAGAAACCAAACAATAATGTAGGTCGGAGAAGCTCCTCCGGTAAGCTGTAAATGATTAGGTGGTAAATTATTTTGCAGAAAACTAAATCCGCCTAAAGATAAAGCGGCAATAATTACCACAACAATAAAGCCTCCGAACATAACGAAAAATTGAATTGCGTCGGCATAAATATTTGCTCTAAAACCGCCATTTAGCAAATATAAAACTGAAATAAGAACTCCAATAATTAAACTTGTAATTATCCCTGTTCCAAACATTAAAGATAAAAGATTTGCAGTCATCAAGAGATATGGAGCCGGAGAGACCAAAATAAAAACCAGCACAGCTGAAGCTAACCCGACTTTATTATCATAAACCTGAGATAACTTATCTGGTATTGTAAAAAGAGAAGCCGTTCTAATTTTTTTTGCAAAGAAGATTGCGAACAAAAAAGCAAAAAGATAATAAGGAAAACCTTGCGTGAACCAGCTCATCAAACCGTAGCGATAAGTGAATTCCCCAATTCCTAAAATGCCTCCATACCATGTAGAAACGTTAGTTAAAATAAATAGGAACAATCCAACTTTTCTTCCAGAGAGAAGATAATCGTTTGCATCTTTTTTTGTTTGTCTGCCGAAATAAAATCCAAACAGTAAAACGGAAGCAAAAAAAATCAAAACAATTATATAATCTGATAATCTAAATGAAACCATTTTTCTTCAGCAAGTTGAAATCGCGAATGACAAAAATCTTCCCTCCTTTAACTTTTAATTTAACTTTATTTGACAAAGCAATATTGCTAGTGCTTTCTTTTTCTCCGAAAGGCAGCGTGACATTATTAAGGGGATATTTTAATCCTTCGGATGTAATTTTTGTTTTTGGTGATATTCCATAAATTGAAATTGTTTCATTAGGTACTGTTGTCAGTTCAACACTGTCAGTATAAGCAGAAAGAAAAGAATTCTCTGCTATTATATTTAATGAGATCAAATGAAAAAACTTTAAAACGATACCAAGGTTACAAAATGTATGATCTAATCTATCTCCAGTAACTCCAAGTAAAATTACTTCATCAAATTTATTTTTGATTGCAAACTTTAAGCACTTTTCAACGTCTGTATCATTCTGCCTTTTCAATTTTATAATTTTTGATTTATCCTTGAAAAAATTATACGTAGCTGCTTTTATTGAATCCAAATCACCAATAATAATATCTGGAATTATCTTTAATCTTCTAGCTGAATTAGCACCGCCATCAGCGCAAATTAAAAAATTGTAATTTTCACTTTGCAAATAGTTTATAACTTTTTTTTGTGGTGGTTTACCATTTGCTAGTATAATACATTTCTTCAAAATAAATCTTTCCTCGAAAAATTATCACTAAGTTTTTATTAAAATTATATCATCAAATTCCGATATTAATTCCTGCAATAAAGTTTCTTTCCGCCCATGGAAAGAAGTATTGCCCGATCGCGTTTGCTGAAAACAAGCTATCAAAAATATTATTTACTTGTATAAATAATTTTGACGAACGCATAGACACAATATTTTTTAATTCATAAGAAGCAAAGAAATCAGCAGTAAAGTATGCATCGTTAACGTTATCGTTATAAGGAACAAATCCGGGGAATTCCTGTAAATAACTATTTAGTTTATTATCAAAATTATCAGAATAAAATTTTCCTACATACCTGCCGTTCAATTGGACAAATAATTCACTATCATTATAATTAATTCCAAAATTTGTTAAGAAATTTGGAAAGCCGTTTATTGTATTTCCGTTTAATTCAATAAAATGCTGAGCATCGATAAAATAAGTTCCATTTAAAATTTTGTTTGATGATAAAGTCGCGTTCAAATAAATATTAAATTGATTTGTAAAATTTATTTTTGATGAAAATTCAATTCCCGAATGGACTGTGCTTTTCATGTTACCTATTATTGGCTGACCATAAATATCAACCTTTCCATTATCAACAATCTCATCTTGAAAAAGCATATAATAAAGATTTAATGATGCATTAAATATTTCATTTTTATATGCCGTACCAAGTTCAAAATCATTCATTGTTTCAGGATTTACAAGGGGTTTATTAAAATTATAACTTCCATCAGAATTCAATTCAAATTGAGGCGTTGCACCGCCGCTTGATTCATCGGCATTATAATAATCTGATAGTCTTGGTTCATTTGAAACACGCGCAAAAGAAAAGAAAATATTTTGTTCATTATTAAATTTATAATTTATTCCAAATTTAGGATTCACAAATAAATTGCTGACAGAGAATTCATTACCTAAATATTTTTCATTATAAAATCTGTATTTATGATAGGCAAATTGAATTTCACCAAGTAAATTAATTTTACTATTTAGATTATAAGTTTCATGAATGTAAAAATTGCCAATATCTTTTGCACCATTATAAAACTAATATCTATAATTTTTTGATAATCCATTTGGAAGTTCTTGACCAAAATCAATGCTTCCCCAGTGAGTTGAACGGTGAATTCTTACTTCACCACCAACAATTAATTCTCCGTTATTATGTTTTATACTGACTCGTGGAACCCAGCCAAATTGAGTGTTATCAACCTCGGCTTTTATTAAAACATTTTGCGGATTTGTTAAAGGATGAAAACCAAATTGGGAAGTCAAACGTAAATAAGTTGTATCAGCCCATGAACCATCAAAATCAAAAAATCCATTTCCAATTACTAAAAACAAAGCAGAGTTTAAAGTTACATTTGGATTTATTCTGAAATCATTCAGAAGTTCAAAATGCGGCTGAGTAAAGTTTTCAATTTCAGTTGGTCGTCTTTGAACAGTATAAGTATAACCGTTTGAATCTGTGCCCCAATCAGAATAATTAGCTTTTCTTAAATTCTTATCTTTAATAGCAAACTTTGGCAAACCGGTATACGCTAATCCGTCCGCAATTGGACCGCCATAAAGATTAATTTGAGTTGTTATATTTTCATCATATCGAACTGCCGATAAATAATAAGCATTGTATTGCACCCATGAATTATCTCTGTAACCGCTGCTTAGGATTTGTGAAAGCTTAGCATAAATTGAATATTTATTGTCAATCAATCCGCTGCCGAATGAAGCGCAGTACTTTCTCGTATTAAAGCTTCCAAGCGAAGAAGAAAAATCAATTTGTGGTTTATTAGAAAAAGTCGACGTTATTATATTTATGGAACCGCCTATTGCTGGATAACCAATTATTCCAGAGCCAGCACCACGCTGAACTTGAATAACAGCCGTATTACCTAAGAGATCCGGCATATCAAGCCAATAAACATTATGATCTTCGGGATCATTCTGAGGAATTCCATTTACAGAAACAGAAATACGTCTTTGATCAAAACCCCTGATATTCAAATAATTGTAACCGATTCCATTTCCATTTTCCGAATAAAATGTTGTTGATGGTAATTGGCTCAAATATTCGGGAACATCTTGGACTACATAATTTTTCTGTATTTCCTTTTGCGTAATTTTAGAGAATGCTAAAGGACTTACTCCTTCCTTTCCAATACTTCCTTCAACTAAAACTGTTTGCGACGGAATAACTTTTTGCTCTAGTTTTATTGTTAAAGGTTTGGCAAAATCAGCTTTTGTCAATTTGATTTTTGAAGTTGCATATCCGACAAAACTAGTTACCAAAATATCTTGACTATTTATATTTCCATTTAATACAAATTGCCCATCGGATTTTGTAGTAACACCAATATTTTTCCCTTTAATATAAACGTTGGCATTTTGAAGTGGTAAAAGAGTTTCAGAGTCAATTACTCTACCTTTCAATAACTTTTGCTGAGGTAAAATAACTTGACATAAAAGCATAAAAAAAATAATTAAGTTTTTCATTTTATCCTTTATAATAAAAAAGCCGTTTAAAGAAACGGCTAAAAACCTAATTATTTTTTTAGCCCGTTTCCCTACGCTGGCATTATCCAGATCAGGTTTAAGGGTTTGTTCTCAGTCATCCCGATACAAACGGGGCAACACCCCTAACGGCTACGTGTTAAATAAAATTTGTCAGAACTATTTTAATTAGAAAAAAAATCAAATTAAAGTTATTAATAAAGTGATTTTATTTATTCAACTCTAATTTTCTGTCCAATCTTAATCTCAGTACTAGAAAGCTTATTTAGCTTTTTCAATTCTTGAAGACTCATATTGTGTTCTCTAGCGATTGAATATAATGAATCACCTCTTCTAACTTTATGTATTTCTAGCTTTTGTTTTTCAATTTTTTCTTTAGATGATCTTTTAACCAATTTTTCTTTGGTTTCTTTCTTCGATACTTCCGCACTAACTTTTAATTTTGTACCAGCAGCAATATTATCATCCGAAAGTCCATTCCACTTTTTAATATCTTTAACAGAAACATTATTTTTGTCAGCAATTTTGCTGATAGTGTCACCGCGTTTTACCTTATAATAATCAGCGCCAGATTCGTCACCAGAATTATCTCCAATATCATTTATATCTGAATCTGAATATATTTTTAATGTTTTTCCAGCTTCAATTTTATTGTTATGTAAATTATTCCATCTTCTAATACTAGAAACAGAAACATTATAAAGATCAGCAATTTGGCTTATTGCATCGCCAGATTTCACTTTATAATAATTTACATTTGCTGATGTTTTAGGAGAATTATCACCTAAAGATTCTGCATTATCATTTTCATAAATCTTCAAGGTTTGGCCGATTCTTAAATAATTATTCTTAAGTCCATTCCATCTTTTTAATGTTACAATTGGAACTCCAAATTTTGAAGAAAGTTCATATATCGAATCTCCGCGTTTCACCCGATATCTATAAATGTTTGACTTTGAACGAATATTACTTTTTTCTGCAGCGGCAATATATTTTTCAGATCTATTAGAATAAATTTTTAATTTTTCACCATAATTAATTTTATTGCCTTCAATTCTATTCCATTCTTTTAAAGAATTAACATCAACTCCAAATTTATTTGCAATTAAATTAAGGTTATCGCCTCTTCTAACTTTGTAATAAATAATTTCATTATTTTGTTTTAATAAATTTGATTTAGAAGAAGTTTTTTCTGCTGTGGTTTGATTATCTAAACTTGCATAAAAATCTTTTTTATCTGAAGGGACATAAACGACAAGTTCTTGTCCAACTGAAATACTTTGAGTATAAGGAATATTATTCCAGTTTCTGATATCAATAACTTTAGAATTGAAAAGATCTGCAATTCCTAAAAGGTTATCATTTTTTTTAACTTTATAATGAACTGCAACCATTCCTTCTGGAATTAGGACAGTGTCAGATTCTGAATTTTCTGTAGATGCAATATCTTCGTTTTGACTATTAGATTTTGTGCTATCATTATTATTTTTATTTAAGGAAAGATATGGTGAAACATAATCCTCAGAATCAATTTCATCGACTGCTAAATCTGTATCATGAGCATTTGTACTTTGGTCCTTGCCCGAATTATCTTCAGCAGTTTCAGTATTCGTATTATAAGCAAAATTATCATCAGAAATGTTTGAAACAGGTATACGTAATTTCACACCTCTATAAACTCTAGATCTAACAGAAATATTATTTGCCTCAGCTAGATCATATTTCGAAACACCATAATGCGCAGCAATTCTTGCCAAAGTTTCACCACGACGCACAGTATGCACTAAATAATTTCTCATTGCACTTTGAGGAATATTTACAACGTTTGATGCAAAAGTTTGTAGCGATGTTTTAGGTATTTTTAAAGGATATCCATCAGAAATACCAGCTGGTGTGCTCATTTGAGTAAGTTCAGGATTCATTTCTTGCAAAGTTTCAACATCTACGTTAGCACATTTTGCAAGATAATTTAAATCGACAGCACCTTTAATTTGGTAAGTTGTACAATCAAACGGTTTTTCATAATTGATGTTCGTAAAACCATATTTTTCTGGATTCATTGCAATTAGACTTACTGCAATATACTGTGGGACATAACTTCTAGTTTCTCTTGGAAGGTATTCTCTAGAATCCCAAAAATTAT
>DAIEML010000030.1 GCA_027349615.1 Ignavibacteriales bacterium
CTTGATAATGACTATTTGATCCGCAGGAAAGCTGTTGACATGAACGTTAATGTTATTACCAATATTCAAGTGGCGAAAAGATTTGTAAAGTCGCTTACCAAAATTCAAGAGTTATCAACTAAAAGCTGGGACGAGTATAACTAAACAAAAATAAACCGTGAACATATTCTTGAACATGATCTTGAACTTCCACAATTAATGGTTCAAGTTTAAGAGTAAGTTCAAGATCAAAAAACCTAACTAAAAAATGGCAATATTTTTTTCAATCTTTTTTACAGTCTATAGTGCGTTAAACTTTTATATTTTTTTTAGAGGCTGGCAAGCGCTGGAAGGAAGTCCTCAACTAAAAATTCCTTATTTAATTTTATTTATTATCTTTTCGTTTTCGTATTTAGCTGCTAAACTCTTAGAAAAAATTCTTACTCCGCTTTTCTATGATATACTTCTTGGCATCGGTTCTTTTTGGTTTGCGTTTATGGTTTATTTTTTATTAGCGGTTTTATTCATTGATATTGCTCGTCTTTTTTTATCAATATTTCATTTCATGCCGGCATTCGTGAATCAAAATTATATTTTAACTAAGCAGATTATTGCTTTAACAGTTGTTATTATTGTTTCAATTGTTGTTCTTGCCGGATATATCAACACACAAATTCTTTCTGTAAAAACTCTGAACTTAGATTTACGCAAAGGATCGAGCAATTTAAATGAATTGAATGCTGTTTTGATTTCTGATATTCATCTTTCTCCGATAAACAATGGAAGACATCTTAAAAGAATTGTTCAAAAAGTTAACGAGCTAAATCCGGATATTATTTTTATTGCTGGCGATTTAGTTGATGATAGAGCCGAAACCTTAATTAATAGAAACATTGGTTCATCTCTTCTTGATTTAAAATCGAAATTTGGATCGTATGCGATTACCGGCAATCATGAATTTATAAATGGTATTGAAGGCTACGAGAAATACATTAAAAATTTTGGAATTAATCTTCTACGTGATTCTTCAATTAAAATTGGCAACTCATTCTACATCATCGGAAGAGATGACCGCGCTAAGAAACAATTTACAAAACAAGATAGAAAATCTTTAGCTGACTTAATGATTGGAGTTGATAAATCTCTGCCGATAATTTTAATGGATCATACTCCGTTTGGTTTGGATGAAGCTGAAAAGAATAATATAGATTTACAGCTTTCAGGTCATACCCATCATGGACAAATGTTCCCAGCAAATCTTATAACAAAAATGATTTATGAAATGAGCTGGGGTTATTTGAAAAAAGGCAGCACACAATATTATGTTTCATGCGGCGCAGGCACCTGGGGACCGCCCGTTAAAATAGGCAGCAGTTCCGAAATTGTGAATCTGAAAATTAAATTCATCTAAAAAAGAAACCCGAATTGAATACGATTCGGGTTTCAAAATAATATTATTTTTTAAATCCTTCACTTTCAAAATTCGAATGTAACTCCAAATTTGAATTGATCATATGACAGCGGTGCAACAGTATCAAACGGCCAATTCATCTTTTCTTGCCTCAGTTCATAAATTCCATACGATAAAGCATTCTTTAAAACAAAATTTACTACTGGCGCAGCATAAGGAGAAGAATCTAAAATTTCATCTACAAAGCTATCAACTCCCCACTGCCCTGCAGCTTCTATTAATGAACTTCCAACCCACTTCCAGAAAATATGCCTTGGAAAAACTATCGATCTTTCATAGCCGGCTTCCAAGACTAAATGTGGAATTATTTTAAATCTTATACCGCCTTCGCTGCTCGTTCCGAATCTAAATGAATTGTTATAAAGATTTGTAATAGTTTGATCATTGATTGTAGCCGGGTTATCAGTCATCTTTAAGTTTGACCACTCAAACGAATAAGTATGATAAGGAATAATAGCTGCTGATCCCAATTTATAACCATAACCTGAAGACCGGCCAAAACCGAAACGCCACATATTGGTTTTAAGGTCAGTGCTGTTTGAAGAAGTGTTGGATAAATCAGTCGAGATATTACTTACATAAAAATATTTGTAATTATAATCGAGAATGTTTTCCTCAACATCATCATTATTTTCGTGAGTGTAACCTAATTTTAATTCAAGTAAATTCGGTCTTGCAAAAGTTTCATCAAAATTTTTGGTTGTTAACTTTGACAAGCCATAATTCAATGAGATTGTAGGCTTACCTTTAAACTCTTCATGGAACATCATAAATCTAAAATGATGATGCTTCCATTCTTTCCCGTTGCTTTCAGTAGAATCTTCCTCCTGAGCAAAATTGTATGCCACGCTAACAAAACTTAGAATTATAATGAACAATATTTTTTTATGGTACATTAGGTCCTCCTATTTATAATACAAGTATATATTTCAGAATGACGAGATCAAATAACAATGACTATGCCGGGATTTATAATTTCAAATCAATTAAATTCAAAGTTTTCCACAACATAATGATCAATTTTTTAGACACAAGATTAAATTAGTAAACATCAAAAATCTAAAATTGAAATTTATATTTTGACTTAAAGAAACTGGAAAAAGTTACGTTTAATATAGACGTCTGTAAAAAACTTGCTTAATATTTTTTGTTGAACAGTAAATTAAAGTGAAGTACGGACAGATTGGCTGATTTGGAAGTTGATGGTTGGCAAATAATTATGCCAAAATTTTATGCTTAATAATATCATCCAGATAGCTATGAAACTTGTGAGGCAAATTTTTATACTTTGAAGTAAATTTGATTTTTACCTCATCAAAATCTGTTAATTGTAATTCTTTTAAATCAGTTTCAATATTTGATAAAAATGTTTGGAGTTTATTTCTAACTCGATCTTTAACTTCTTTTTCATCAGATAATGAAATTAACTCAACAGATTTCTCAATATCAAAATCATTCTCCACATAAATTTTTAATGAATAACCTCGGAAATTTTCGGAGATAACAGTACGACTAATATTTCCCAGCTCATTTGCCGTTTCAATTATTGATGATCTAGAAAATTTTTTATTTCTTAAAGATTCGATTACTATATCATCAAAATTAAACTTGCTGTCTTTTACAATTTCATCCGGTAAGTCGGAAAGCTGGATTAGATTTCTCTCAACTGATTTTGCAAATATTACAGAGCGTTTAATAACGGCTTCCAATTCTCTCACATTTCCTTTCCATTCATATCGCAATAATGCTTCAAGTACAGCCTCAGATAATTTGAAATCTCCGCTTTCCCTTGATAGAAATTTTCTTGCTAAAATTTCTATATCTTCTTTTCTTTCTCTTAATGGCGGCAATTCAATTTTTATTACATTCAACCTATAATAAAGATCTTCACGGAATTTTTTCTCTTTCACAAATGATTCCAGCTGACGATTTGTAGCAGCGACAATTCTTACATCCGTGTGAAAAGTTTTTGATGAACCGACTTTTTCAAAATCACCGGTTTGAATTACACGCAATAATTTTATTTGAAAGTTCTCAGAAGTCTCAGCAATTTCATCGAGGAAAATCGTTCCTTTGTTTGCAGCTTCAAATCTGCCTATCTTATCGGCGACTGCACCTGTGAAAGCACCTTTAACATGTCCAAATAATTCACTTTCCAATAAAGTATCCGATAATGCGCCGCAATTGACTGCAACAAAATTACTTTTGCTTCTTTCACTTTGATTGTGAATCGCTTTTGCAACTAGTTCTTTTCCGGTTCCACTTTCTCCGAGAATTAAAATATTGGCATTACCATTTGAAACTTTTTTGATAGTTTCAATCACATTGTTCATTGCTCTTGATCGATAGATTATTCCTTCGAATTCCTTTGCTTCTCCATTTGCAAAGACAAGAGCTTCTTTTTTGTCAGCTTCATTTTCCTTGAGCTTTTCAATATCAGCTTTCAAAGATTTTATTTTATCGACAAGAGATTGTGAACTTTCTTGGCTGGAAATATTTAATTCTTTTTGAAGTCTTACTAATTCATTTTCTTTTTTTGATAATAAATTTTTCAGGAGATTCGCCTCATCAATAATTCCTTTC
Source organism: Ignavibacteriales bacterium (assembly GCA_027349615.1). The sequence continues at coordinate 4,034 of DAIEML010000030.1, forward strand.
AACTGAATTTTATCTTCTGAGATGTTAAAAATAAAATCTGCGACAGCAGTTAAAAGAAAAGGGATTAAGAAAACTGAATACGCTAGCTCGATATTAAAAAAAGAAAAAAGAAAAAAAGAAACAATTATGAAAAGAGCAAAAATTAAAATATTATAATTTATCGTTTTAATTTTTATAGATCTTTTGTGAAAAATGAGTATCAACAAAAGCAAAAGAATAAAAATTATTTTAGAAGAAAAAATTAAATTGTCGTTCAGCCAGCGTTGATGAAGAATATTATCCAAGGCAAAAGCATGAATGGCATATCCCGGCATGTTGTCATCAAAATTAGTTTTTAGCACGGAAGATATTTGCGGATCACTTATTCCTATTATTACAATTTTATTTTTTAATGATTGAAGATTTATTGACCCTTTATTCACAGCTTGGAAAAAATTTAAAAGTGAATAACGCTGAAACTTGTGCCATGAACAAATGAAATTAATTTTGAGATTTTTCGCTTCATCAGTTAAATTTTTATCACCTGATAATTGAAGCGAAAAAGCTTTTACAATGGAATGATCATTATGAATTATTAATGGAATTTGAATCCCGTTTTGGTCAAAATAATTTAAGTGCCCTGTTTCAATTTCATTATCCAATAATTTTGGGCTCGGATAACTTAAAGAATCCGTAAAAAATTTCCCATCTTTATAAAAAACATTTCCTGCAACCGAACTTAATACTACATTTCCAGAGTTTTCAATAACTTTTGTAACAAGATTATCGTAAAGAGTTTGAGTAACAAATTTTGCGCTTAAAAAAACTTCAAGTCCAATTGTTTTTACTTTATAATCAGAAAGGTTTTTAATCAGAAGAGCGTAATAACTTCTTTTTAGCGGCCAATTACCAAGGTTATTTATATCTGAAGAAGTAATATCAATTAAAACAATATTTGAATCAGGCTGTTGCTGGCCTCTAATCAACGCAAAGTAGGTTTCAATATTTTTATCTAAAATTTTTTCGGGGTCTTTTATCAATGATAAAATAAGAATAGAAACAAAAGCCAGAAATACCTTTACGTAAAATTTATTTTTAGCCAGCAATCGAAAATTTTTCATAAGTTTTAAAAAGTAAAGCTAAGAAATTTAAAGGATGAACTTACTCAAATCCCTGTTCTTAACAATGCTATCTAACTTTTGTTTTACAGATTTTGCTGTAATCTTAACTTTCTCATTCGGAATTTTATCTGGGACATCAAAAAGAATTTCATCCAACAATGTCGTTAAAATTGTATGCAGCCTTCTGGCTCCAATATTTTCAACTTGCTCATTTACTTCTGAAGCTAAACGTGCAATCTCTTTTATTGCATCAGAAGTAAATTCGAGTTTAACGCCTTCAGTTTCGAGCAATGCATTATACTGTTTAAGCAAAGCATTTTCGGGCATCGTTAAAATTTTAACAAAATCTTCCTGTGTTAAACTTTTCAATTCAACTCGAATTGGGAAACGGCCTTGAAGTTCCGGGATTAAATCGGATGGTTTTGAAACATGAAACGCACCGGAGGCAATAAATAAAATATGATCGGTTTTTACAACACCATATTTTGTGTTGACATTTGAGCCTTCAACAATAGGAAGTAAATCTCTTTGAACACCTTCACGCGAAACATCCGGACCTTGGCCTTTGCCGCCTCCGGCAACTTTATCAATTTCATCGATAAAAATTATCCCGGAATCCTGCACTCTATCAATCGCTTCTTTCTGAACTGCTTCCATGTCAATTAATTTTTGGGCTTCTTCCTGAGCAATAATTTTTCTAGCTTCGGCAATTGAAGTTTTTCTTTTCTTCTTTTTCTTCGGCATAATGTTGCCCATTATTTCCTGGAAGTTAATTCCAAGATCATCTAAACCAAATGGACCAAGAACTTGCATACCGATAGAGTTTTGGGCACTTGCATCAAACTCAACCATCTTGTCGTTCATCTCACCGCTTTTAAGTTTTTGTTTCATCCATTCGCGCGTTTTTTGATTTTGGAATGCTTCACCATTGCCTTCATTATCGGTAGTTTCAGTTAGACCAACAGATTTTTTTACTGGCGGAATTAACAAATCAAGAATTTTTTCATCAGCAAGTTCCTCTGCATGAGATTGTACCTGTGCTGTCATTTCTGATTTTACCATATTTACTGCGTAATCAGCAAGATCACGAATCATCGATTCAACGTCTCTGCCAACATAACCAACTTCTGTAAACTTGGATGCTTCAACTTTGATGAAAGGTGCTTCTGCAAGCTTTGCAAGCCTTCTAGCAATTTCAGTTTTACCAACACCGGTTGGTCCAATTAAAATTATATTGTTTGGTAAAATTTCTTCGCGTAATTCATCCGGAACCTGTTGCCTTCGCCATCTATTTCTTAAAGCAATTGCAACAGCTCTTTTAGCTTCATTTTGTCCAATTATATAGTTATCTAGTTCATTAACAATTTGAGAAGGCGTAAATGCCTTCATCGATTTATTTTTCATATTCTTCTTCATCAATTTTATAAAACTTCAACATTTATTTTATCATTTGTATAGATACAAATTTCTGAAGCTGTTTTCAAAGATTCAGCAACGATTTCTTTAGCAGAAAGTTTGCTGTATTTTTTCAGCATACGCGCAGCAGAAAGTGCATACATTCCGCCAGAACCGATCGCAACAATTTGATCATCTGGTTCTATTACATCTCCGTTTCCAGAAATTATTAGAGCTTTATCATTAGTAATTACCGCTAACATTGCTTCCAGTTTCCTTAAATATTTATCGGTTCGCCAATCCTTTGCTAATTCAACAGCAGCCCTGCTTACATTTCCTCGATATTGCTCAAGTTTATCTTCAAATCTTTCCATTAATGTAAATGCATCCGCAGAAGCACCCGCAAATCCGCATAAAGCTTTTCCATTTTTTAGTTTTCTAATTTTCATCGCATTATGTTTCATAACGGTGTTGCCAAGAGTAACTTGCCCGTCACCGCCAATCGCTGCTTCACCATTATGTACAACTCCCAAAATAGTTGTTGCATGAATTTTATTTTCCATAAATAACTCCCGAACTCCGAGAAAGTTTAATGAAATTATAATCGCTTATAATTTTAATAATATTTCAAAAATAAATTTAATTTACTATTTAAGGTACAACTTTTTTTTCATCAATCCACGGTTTATACCATTCAACAAATGGAAGCGTGACTGGAACGGCGGAAATTCTTCCTCCGAATCCCATGTAACGATATGCATACATATTGAAATCGTTAACTTGAATTGAAGATAAATAATTTTGATTTATCGATACGCCAAATTTATTTGCCAGTTTTACTGTGTAGTTTATAAAAAAGTCGCTTCGCTTTTTGCCCAATAATACTTTTGATAATTCATTTTTCATTTCTGCAAAAGTTTTTGTTGGCTTTTCATCTTTTTCTTTTTTGCCAATCAATTTAATTAATGAAAAACCATTCGGCGTTTTTATTGGCCCATAAATTTCTCCGATCTTCATTGTAGCGGCAATTTTCCCGATATCACCATACATCGATGAAGGGAAAAAGCCAAACTCTCCGCCCTTGCTGCGTGTCCAAATTCTTTTAGTATAAATTGTGGCAAGTTTGCCGAAGTCTGCACCTTTTTTAAGTTCTTTCATTACTTTATTAATTACATCTAAACTGTCAGTTAAAATTTCCCGAACATTTACCATAACATCATTCGGATTTTTTTCTTTGCCAATTCCATCATAATATTTATGAACTTCTTCATTAGTTACTTTGATTGAATCAATGAATTTATCTTTCAGCAACTGAGCAAGATAATTATCTTTCCACATATTTATTGATGCTTGAACATTTGGCAGATTTTCCAGGCCTCGCCTATAACCTTCTCTTGATAATAATTCATCTTCTATAACTTGTCTAATTCTTGCTTCTAATTTTGCTTCGATTGTTTCCGGACTAACTTCCCGTGAATAAAAACCTTCAAACGCAAAGTATCTCAAAAAATCTTCAACTGTGAATGGATTGGTTTCAAACTTTATGAAAATTCGCTTCAATGTATCTGGGCCAAATTCATTTTCCACTTTCAAAAAATCTTCTGGTTTAAGATATACATTTACAGTATCGGGAATATTATCTTTAACTTTTCTTTCCTGTACAATCGAAATGAATTTTTTCGAAATATTTTGTGTTAATTCCGGATCAACTGGAATTTGTTTTCCCTTAAAGAAATTTTTCAAAAATTCTTCACCAATTTGCGCGGCTTTTTCGTGCTCTAATTTATCTTTAATGCTTTTAACTTTGCTTGCTATATCTTCTGAAGTGAACGACGTTTCAGTTTTGTTTTCGAGATAAAAAATAAACCAGCCTGAGTCCGATTTTATTGGATAAGTGTATTGACCTTTTGATAAATCAAACAATGAATCCTCAATGGCTTTTTGAAATATTCCATGCTTAACTTCAAGTGACGATTCTTTTTCATCTTTTAATGTTTTTAATGAATCAAATAGTACACCTTTTTCCAATTTAGAATATGAATTAAAAATTTCAGTTGAATCCGCCGAGTACAATGTTTTGATTTCTAGCTTTGAATATTCTTTCTTTAACTCGTTTATAATTTCCTGATCGGTAATTTTTATTTTATTCATTACTTCAATTTTATACAGCGCATCTCTAACATACATATCTTCCAAAGCTTTGAAAGTAGTTTTCATAATTTCAGTGGTATCAAGCCCTATTTTTGATGCTTCGAGCGACCAAAGTTTTTCGGCAATTAAAGAATAAAGTAGATCTTCTTTTTTTGAATAATGATTGTTTTCATATTTATAAACTTGGGGAGTTAATTCAAATCTTTCTTTAAACTGTTTCCCAGTTATTTCTTCAGGCCCAATTTTTGCCAGCACTGTATCTTGCTGTGAATAAAGGATAGAACTAATTATAGTGCAAAATGCTAAACAATAAAAAATTATCTTCATAAAAATTTTATTCTAATATAATTGTCTTTTTAAAAAATGAAAATCTAATTGGTAAGATTCTCGGAACGTTTTTTTGATATCCCAAATAATCATTCCCAAATTTTTCAACTAATTTCTTTTCTTCATAAAATGAACCGATAAAAAAATATACTATTATACAAATCAGCATTACCAAATAAAATAAATCCATTTCCGGTCTAAATGCTAAAAAGATAATTGTAAAAAAATATATTGGATGTCGCGAAAATTTATAAGGACCATCGATATGAAGTGTTAAAATTTCATCAAGCTCATTAACGTTATATTCTTTGTTGAACAATCTAAAGATTTGATTTATTCCGAGAAACTCTTTTAAACTAAAATATTTTAGCGTCCAAAGAACTCCGGCTAAACTTAAAAATTGCGGAATCAGAATTAAAAAATCGAATGGGAAAGGTAAATCATAAATTATTAATTTCGGATGAGGCACTGCGATGTAAATAATATAAAATAAAATCAGTGAAAACAAAACATAAAAAAATCTGTAAAATGCAATCAGATTTCCAAATCGATTTACAATAATTCTTTTTGCTATGTTCGAAGCAAAATATGAATGCAGGAAACCAAATAGTGAAAAGAAAAGCACGATCAGGAAAACATCAAGCACATAAACGATCATAATTCTCTGCGCAATCTCGCAATTGGAATTCGCAGTTGTTCTCGGTATTTCGCAACAGTTCGTCTTGCAATATGGATACCTTCATCATTTAACATTTCAGCAAGTCTGTCATCGCTGTGAGGGGAGTTTTTATTTTCCGAATCAATAATTTCTTTGAGGCGTTCTTTAATATGTTTATTTGAAACTTCTTCACCAGAATCTGTGCTTAAACCTTCGCTGAAAAAATATTTCAGTTCATGAATTCCCATCGGGCTCTGAACATATTTACCATTCACTACGCGGCTTATTGTTGAAATATCCATTCTAATTTCATCTGCAATATCTTTGTAAATCATCGGCTTTAATAATTTGGGTCCCTTATCAAAAAATTCATATTGCTTTTCAACTATCGCCTGCATAATCTTCATTAAAGTTTCACGCCTCTGCTGAATGCAGGCAATAAACCATTTTGCCGATTCAAATTTTTCTCTTAAAAATTTATACGTGTTTTTATCTCGAGGCGAGTTCTTTTTACTTTTTTTATTCTGATCAATCATCTCAAGATAAGTTTTGCTTAATGTTACCGAAGGAACGCTGCGGTCATTTAAAGTTATAACAAAATTGTCGTCAACTTTTTCAACAATAAAATCAGGAGTTATTTGATTCATTTCGACTGAATCAATATTTCCTTCGCCTGGTTTTGGATTTAAACTTTGAATAAGATTAATTGTGGCTTTTAAACTTTCGTCAGTAAGATTCATTTTTTGCTTAATGACATCATAGCGTTTTTGCGTAAAGTCATTAAAATAATTGATCAGGAGATCATCAGCTAAAAAAGTGTAGTAAGTATCGAATGATGAATTTCTCAATTGAACAAGCAAACATTCCTGCAGGCTTCTAGAAGCTATACCGACCGGATCAAAAGTTTGAATTTTTTTAAGAAGTGCTTCTGCATCTTCAGGAGAAATTTGAACATGTTCAAACATTTCAAGTTCATTAAGAATTTCCGGAAGATCACTTTTTAAATATCCATCTGAATCAAGATTGCCAATTATTTCTTCGCCAAGCATGTACATATCTTCATCAAGATTTAACATGCTAAGTTGTTCTTTAAGATGTTCGCTTAAGCTTTCTTTAGCTGGGGTTAATGGCTGATAAACTTCTTCATCTTTACTTTTATTAATTTTATCGCCTTCAAATTCCAAATCATTCATGAAATCTTCGAGCTCAAATTCGTCTTTAGAATTACTTTCGTATTCTTCTTCCTCCGTTTCATCCGATTTATTTTTTTCATCCATATCTAAAGATAAATCGACATCATCTTCCATTACTTCTTCAAGAATTGGATTTAATTCAAGCTCAGTTTTAATTCTCTGTTCCAATGCAAGAGTATTTAACTGAAGCAGTTTTTGATATTGAATCTGCTGCGGAGAAAGTTTCTGCTGCTGCGAAAGTTTTTGACTAAGAGATAACATAAAGCTTACCGATGATTTCTTTTAATAATGAATACCATTTTTTACCATATAATCTTTCCAATGCATCTTTGCAAAAATCAATGAGTTTAATATTATTCTTTGCTCCATTCTCAATTGCGTGAGAACATTCGGAAAATTTTTCGAATCTTAAAACGTCGCCACCAAACTTAGAAACTCTAATTGGGAATAAATGACACGAAATAGGTTTTCGAAATTTTACTTTCCCATCTAGAAATGCTTTTTCAATTCCGCACTTAGCAATACTATTTTCATAATATACAAAGACGCAAGCTTTATTATTTACGCTTGTCGTCATTAACTCATCATGTTTCAATTCATAAAATCCGAATTCTTCTATTGCTTTTTTGTGTTTATCAGGAAGATAATTTTTTACAACATCCAAAATATTTTCTATTTTATCAACTTCTTCCTCAAGTAATGGAGCACCGAATTCACTTTCGATCGTACAACAGGCGCCTTTACATTTTGCTAAATCACAAGCAAATCTAATTTCCGCTATTTCATTGCGAATTAAAACATCCTTAACAGGAATTACATTACCATCAAACATTGGAATAATTTTTGATGAAAAGATAATAATTTGTTACTTAATAGAAAAGTTTAAAGAACATTTACTTTTAAACCGAACAATATCCGCATAAAAGAAAATATTAAAATTTGTTGATTATTACAAAAGTAATTTGTGTAAAATCTTAACCAACTATTTAAATTATCAGAATTTTTGCTTTTATTATTATTCAAAATTTCTATTTCAAAAATATTATCTATTCTAAATTGGAATTATCAAATAAAGTTTTTTTAATAACCGGTGCTTCCAGCGGAATTGGACTCGAGTTATCAAAAGTTCTTGCCAAAGAAAATTGCAAGCTTGTTCTTTTAAGCAGAAGAGTAAACATTACAAATAGTTTTGCTGATGAATTAGGTAAGCTTAACAAGGAAATAATATCTATTAAATGCGACGTTACAAAAAAAGAAGAAGTTAAAGACGCAATCGATCAAACTGTAAAACATTTTGGTAAAATCGATGCTGCAATTTTAAACTCTGGAATTAGCGGCAGCGCATTAATTGAAAAAATCGATGATGAATTCGCAAAGGGAATATTTGATGTTAATGTCTGGGGAGTTTTCAACTGCGTAAAAGCAATCCTTCCAATTTTTAAAAAGCAAAACTCAGGCATATTTGTCGGGATTTCTAGCTTAGCCGAAAAAAGAGGATTTCCTAAAAGTGGAATTTATTGTGCAAGCAAGGCTGCACTTTCAATATTTTTAGAAAGTCTGCGGGTTGAATTAAAAAATTCAAATGTAAAAGTTTTAACTGTAAAGCCTGGCTTTGTTAAAACTCCAATGACAGATAAAAATAAATTTAAAATGCCGTTTCTTATAGATGTTCATAAAGCAGCCAACATAATAATTAAAGGAATTAAAAAAGAAAAAAGGATAATTCAGTTTCCTTATCAAACAGTATTCTTCGCAAAACTTCTTAAAATTTTACCAAACAAAATTTTTGAATACATCGCAAGTAAAACTTAAGATTTATCTAATTTCATAAGTTAGAATAATAGTAATAAGTTAATTTTTATTATTTTAAAAAATCATTTTAATTATTATTTTCATAAACGGGGCGCTGAATGAAGAAATTAATTTTATTTTTTTTATTTCTATATACATATATTACTTTCCCGCAAACAGATTCTTCTCTGACATTTTCCGAAATAATGTTTAATCCTCAAAGCGGCAACAACGAGTTCATCGAAGTGTTTAATACATCGGCTACAAAAAGCATTGATCTGAAAAATTTTAAAATTAAATATTACACTTCAACGCCAGATACTTTTAAGTCAGCGGGTTTCGGAACAATTCTTCCTCCTAAGTCTTATGCAATAATTTTTGAATCGGATTATAATATCGATTCCGGAATTTATAAAAGTACAGTTCCAGTCAATGCATTAATTTTAAAAATATCTGACGGCTCTTTCGGATCTACCGGAATGGCGAACACAACTTCACGCCCAATTTTATTGATGAACGCAATAGGAGATACTCTTGAATCCTACACTTATTCAGCAAATAATAGTGCTGGTTTTTCGGATGAAAAAATTCATCTTTCAAAAGATAATTCGATCGGAAATTGGAGAAACTGTTTGATCTCAAACGGCACTCCGGGATTTAAGAATTCAATCTCTCCTCCAAGCTTTGATCTTAAGTTGTCATCAATTAATATTTCATCGGCAAATCCAAAGCCGGGTGATGAAATACTAATTTCAGCAGCAGTAAAAAATATTGGCGAAAACACTGCCGATAATTTTGGATTAGAAATTTATTATGATGAAAATTTTGATTCAGCAACTACTTCTAATGAGTTATTATATTCAAAAGAACTTACAAATCTGAGATCAGAAGATTCAACAATAACTTCAATCAATTTTACTGTTCCCAATCAAAAAGGGTTTTCAATTATTGCAAAAATTATTTTTGATATAGATGAATTCCCTTCTAATAATCAATTGACTAAATTATTCCCAATTGCTCTGCCAGCTGCTAAATACAAGGACATAATTATTAACGAAATAATGTATGCGCCAACTTCCGGTGAACCTGAATGGATAGAAATTTTTAATACAAAGAACCAAACAATTGATTTGAACGGTTGGAAGATTGGAGATAATTCAACCTACGCAACCATAACTTCAAAAGATATATTTGTTCAGCCGTTGGGCTATTTGGCTATTAGCAAAGATTCAACAATTAAAAAATATTTTACAATCCCATCTCAAGTTGTTGTTTCAAATTTTCCTTCTCTAAATAATTCCGGCGATGCAGTTGTACTAAAAGATCCTTCAGGAATTGTTATAGATAGTTTGGAATATTTTCCTTCATGGGGCGGCAGTTCAAACGGCAGATCATTAGAAAGAATTAATTATGAAATTTCCTCAACTGATTCGACAAATTGGGAAACTTCAAAGAGCAAACAAAAAGCTACGCCGGGACATATTAATTCTGTTTCGCCAAAAGATTATGATGTTGAGATTACCGATATAATTTTTTCTCCAACAAATCCATTTCTTAACGATACGATTTTGGTCTCTGCAAAAGTTATAAATAACGGAAAATATTCCGCCGGAATTTCTTTGCGGCTATTTGAAGATATAAATCTCGATTCTGTTTACGATTCACATTTGTCTTCAATCGAAAATCTTGTACTCCGACCTAACGATTCTTCTACTGTTAATTTGAATTACAAATTTCAAAATTTAAATTCTACTAAAGGATTTTATGTTGATGCAATTTTTGAAAACGATCAGGATACAAGTAATAATTATTTTTACAAAATAATCTCTCCGGGTTATCATTCCGGTTCTGTTTTGATAAATGAAATTATGTACAATCCTTCCAACGACGAACCGGAATGGGTTGAACTTTATAATTCATCGGAATATGATATTGATTTAAGTGGTTGGTCTATATCAGATGTTTTGACTACTCCGGTTAAGTCAATCATCCACGATGGGATTAT